>CAZPLS010000005.1:25087-42081 GCA_964587685.1 uncultured Dialister sp. | reverse complement strand
TGCCCTGTCTGTATAGAACGGGCAGGCGTTTGTCCATTTCATGCGGACACAAAAAGGGGAGCTTTTGGATGTTGTGGGAGAGTCCGCCGGATTTGCCGCTTTTTTGTCTGCGCGAGTGGTGCAAAACGCGGGGAAATGGCGCCTGGCGGGGGGAATATCCAGAAAAAGGCATTTGTGCTATAATACAAGCAATTGCAGTCATGTCAGGAGGCCTTTGGTGGATAAGAAACTGGTCATCATAGATGGGAACAGCCTGCTGTACCGCGCGTTTTACGCACTGCCTCTGCTGTCGAAGCACGGGGTGTATACCAACGCAGTGTACGGTTTTCTGCGGATGCTTCTTTCGGTGTACCGCACGATGGACCCGGAATACATCGCGGTATCCTTTGATAAGGGCAAGCATACCTTCCGCATGGAGATGTACGAGGAGTACAAGGGGACGAGAAAGCCCGCGCCGCCCGAGCTGGTGCCGCAGTTTGCTCTCATCCGGGAGGTGCTCCGCGTGATGGGCATCGCCCAGTATGAGGCGGAGGGCTTCGAGGGGGATGACATCATCGGGACGCTTGCCGCGCGGTATGAGAAGATACTTCCCGTGAAGGTTATCACCGGAGATCGGGACGCGCTCCAGCTGGTGAATGAGCATACCACGGTATACCTCACCCACCGGGGTATTTCGGACATGAAGGAAATGACGCCCCAGGCGGTGAAGGAGACCTACGGCATCACCCCTGAGCAGGTGGTGGACATGAAGGCGCTCATGGGGGATGCGTCAGACAACATTCCCGGCGTGGCCGGCATCGGAGAGAAGACGGCGGCCAAACTCCTGGCGGAGTACGGCACGCTCGATGCGATTTACGAGAAGGCAGATACCATCAGGGGCCGCCTCGGGGAAAAGCTGCGGGCGGGGAAGGATTCGGCCTATCTTTCCCGGACACTGGCCTGCATCCGCCGGGACGTACCGGTGGAGGCGCCTCTCGAGGAGATGTGCCGGCCCGTGCACGCCGAAGAAATGACCGCCCTGTTCCGGGAATTGGGGCTGGATCAGGCGGCGCGGGAGTTTGCCGCTCTGCCCCGCTTCCGGGAACTGGCAGTACATGAGACAACGGAGGCGGGGGATCTCCCACTCTGGGACGGAACGGCGGACCTGGCGGGCAAGCCCTGCGCGCTGGCGCTGGCACTCACCGGCACGGCCCCCTTTTATGACTGGGAGTGCGCAGTTATTTCCTGCGGCGGCGCCTCCTGGGAGGTCCCGAAGGAAAAGGCAGAGGAAGCGGCGGCGGCCCTCCGGAAGGCGACGGTGGTGGCGGCAGCGGATACGAAGGCGCTCTGGGAAAGCGGTTTCCCCTGTGAGGGACTGCCTTTCTTTGATCTCACCATTGCTGCCTACCTGGTGGATCCCACCCGGGGAGCCTATCCCCTGTCCTACCTGGCGGACGCCTTCGGCCAGGACCGGGTTTATCCGGAGGAGGCAGAAAGCGCCGCAGGCCGGTGCGCCGCCGCGGCCCGGCTCCTCGCCCGGCTGTATGAGCCGGCGTGGGAGGCCCTTTCCATACGGGGGCTTCTCTCTCTCTTCCTCGATATGGAAATGCCCCTGGTGCCCGTGCTCGCCGCCATGGAGCGGGCGGGCATCGCCACGGACCAGGCGCGCTGGCAGGATGTGCGGAGCGACATGGAAAAGCGGGAGCGCCAGATTCTCCGGGACATTTACGAGGAAGCGGGGGAAAGCTTCAACGTCAATTCGCCGAAGCAGCTCGGGCACATTCTCTTTGAAAAAATGGGCATGCCCGCAGGGAAGAAAACAAAAACAGGCTATTCCACGGCCGCCGATGTCCTGGAGACGCTGGCGGCGGACTATCCCTTCGTGAGGCAGATCCTGTCCTATCGCACGCTGTCCAAGCTGATTTCCACCTATCTGGAAGCGCTGCCCCAGCTCATACGGCCGGAGACGGGGCGGATTCACACGAGCTTCAATCAGACCGTGACGGCCACGGGACGCCTGTCCAGCTCGGACCCGAATTTGCAGAACATCCCCGTTCGTACGGAGGAGGGGAAGAAGATTCGATCTCTCTTTGTGCCCGGAGCGGGCTATGACTGCTTCATTTCCTCCGATTACTCCCAGGTTGAGCTCCGCGTGATGGCGCATATGTCCGGCGACGAGGGGCTGATCCGCGCCTTCCTGGAAAAGGAGGACATCCATCGCCGCACGGCGGCGGAGGTGCTGGGCATTCCCCTGGAGGAGGTCACGGCAGAGCAGCGGTCCCACGCGAAGGCGGTCAATTTCGGCATCATCTACGGCATCAGTGATTTCGGGCTGGCCCGGCAGCTGGGCATTGCCCGTAAAGATGCGGCGGATTACATCAGCGCCTACTTCGAGCGCTACCCCCGCATTCATGAATTCATGGAGTCCATGGTGGAAAAGGCCCGCGAGACGGGCCGGGCAGAGACGCTTTTCGGCCGCGTGCGGGATCTCCCGGACATTAAGAGCCGGAATTTTGCCGCCCGGTCCTTTGCGGAGCGCACGGCCATGAACACGCCCATTCAGGGCACGGCGGCAGATATTATGAAGCTGGCCATGATCCGCGTGGCGCGGTGCCTGGCAGAAGGGCATTTCAAAAGCCGCATCCTTCTTCAGGTGCACGATGAGCTCGTGGTGGAGGCCGTGGCGGAAGAAGTGGAAGCCGTGTCTGCCCTGCTCCGGCGGGAGATGGAGGATGCGGCGCTCCTTCGGGTGCCCCTTGTGGCGGATGTCCACACCGGGATGAATTGGGCAGAAACGAAGTGAAAAAAGAGCTATGTATCGTATCGGACTGACCGGCGGCGTGGGGTGCGGCAAAAGCACCGTGTCGTCCTACCTGGCAACCCTCGGCCTGCCTGTCATAGACGGGGACAAGCTGTCCCGGGAAGCGGTGACGCCGGGGAGCGAGGCCATGGACCGCATCCGGCAGGTTTTCGGGCCGGAGGTGTTTCTCCCGGACGGGCAGCTGGACCGGACGGAAATGGCGCGGCGCGTCTTTTCTGACGAGGACAGCCGGCAGGCGCTGAATGCCATCATTCATCCCTATGTGTGGCGGCGCACCGAGGAAGCGCTGCTCGCAGCGCAGGCGGCGGGCCACCCCATTGCGGTGCTGGACATGCCCCTCCTCCTGGAAATCGGGTGGCAGCTTCGCGTGGAGGAGGTTTGGGTGGTGAGCGCCCCGGTGGAGCAGCAGATTCGCCGGGTGTGCGCCCGGGACAACGCCACGGTGGAAGAGGCCATGGCCCGTATTCGAAAGCAAATGCCCACGCTGAGCAAGCTGAATTACGCCGATGTGGTCATTGACAACAGCGGCACGGTGGAGCACACCCGGCAGCAGGTACGAGAGGCCCTGCAGCGCGTGCCGGGATGGAAGGAAGCGCCTTTTAAAGGAAGGTAAGAATCGTATGAGAATCGTCACAGGCAGACTGACAAAGGAATACAAGCCCTGTCAAAGGCGGCGGGGGGTGCGCTGGTTTACGGCGCTCCTCGCCTGCCTGTGCGTCCTCACCTTTCTGGACAGGGAGCCGCCCCTGCCGCCGAAGGCGGTGATTTACCGGCCCACCAGGGAGGTGCGCCACCTCATCGCGGAAAATGCGGCCCGGTTTTCCTTAAGCCGCGAACTGCTTCAATCGGTGATTCTGGCGGAAAGCAAATTTGACAATCATGCCGTATCCAGCACCGGGGCTGTGGGCATCATGCAGCTCATGCCCGACACGGCGGCATGGATTTCCGAGCAGAGCGGTCTCGCGGATGATAACCTGCACAACCCGGAGGAGAATATCCCTCTCGGCGCGTGGTACCTGGAATACCTTATCACCAAGTATGACGGCAATCTCGTGCTGGCGCTGGCGGCGTACAACGCGGGCCGCGGCAATGTGGATCTCTGGATGGAGGAGCGGGGCTGGCCGGCGGATTTTGCGGAAATTGACAAGATTCCCTTCCCGGAGACGCGGGAATTTGTGAGGACGGTCATAGAGAACCGGGACTGGCTCCGGGAAATGAATCGCCGATAGGAGAGGATTGGCATGGAACTGACAGAGGACCAGAAGAAAAGAAGGCAGGCCTTTCTGGACTGGGATGTGGAAAGCCGCCTTCCCGCCGTCATCGGAGATTACCATTTCCGCCGCACGGACCGGCAGGAGGGGCGCATCTACCAGGCCTTTTCCTACGTGAGCGATTCCACGGGCTGGGAAGTGAAGGCCCTCTTTGATGAGGAAACGATGGATTACATGGTGAAGACCGATTTCCGCCTCTTCGTCATGACCGACATTGAAATGATCACCGGCGATTTTGCGGCCTATCAGACCGCGGTGGAGACACTCCTGGAGAAGAACATGCGCCGCGAGCTCATTGACCGGCGCCTGTCTGTTCTCGTGGAGGGGCACGCCTTCACTCACTGGGACTGGAAAGACACCCTGCCGGAAACCATGGGGCACTACCGCCGCATGGTGGATCCGGGGCGACCGCTCCTCGGGCTGAACGGCTCCTACATCATTGCCGCCTACGAATGGGCGGAGCGGGAGCGGGGCATCGTTTTTTACTACAACATGTTCCGCGACGAGTATTATGCGGAAATGAGCGCGGAAAAAATTCCCATTATCATTCACCAGTATGACGCGAAGACCACGGACGAGCTGGATCAGCTCATCCGAAGGAACCTGGCGGGCGATTTGCGGTGGCTCGATGAAAGCCGTCCCGTTTCATGAATCAGGCAGGAGCTATCCTGCTTTTTTTATGCCCCTATGGCGTATTTCTATGGGCTGAGGCCGAACAAATCTCCTGAAAATTCATATAATAATAAAAGGCAAGGAGGGGATACCATGGAATGGGTGCAGCTGGAAAATGGGGTGAAAATGCCCCGGCTCGGTCTGGGGGTATGGCAGTGCGGGAGCCGCACGGAGCAGGCGGTGCGCTGGGCGCTGGAGGCGGGGTATCGCCATGTGGATACGGCCTCCATGTACGGAAATGAGGCCGATGTGGGCCGGGCGGTGCGGGCGAGCGGGATTCCCCGGGCGGAGGTGTTCATCACCACGAAGCTCTGGACCGACGATGTGCGCCGGGGCCGGGCAAGGGACGCGCTCATGGAGAGCCTCTCCCGCCTGGATATGGACTACGTGGACCTCTACCTCATTCACTGGCCGGCGGCAGGGTTTGAAAAGGCCTGGGAGGACATGACCGAGCTCTGCCACGAGGGGTGGTGCCGCGCCATCGGGGTTGCCAATTTTGAGGCAGACCACCTGGATGCTCTCGAGGGGGTGTCGGACCTTCGCCCCATGGCGGACCAGTTTGAGAGCCATCCGGGGTTTCCCAACCAAGCCGTACTGGACCAGTGCCTGGCCCGGCGCATCGCCCCCATCGCCTACACACCCCTGGGCCGGGGAGAGGCGCTTGCCTCAGATACGGTGCGGCGGATTGCGGAAAAATATGGCCGGACGCCGGCGCAGATCATCCTGCGCTGGCAGCTCCAGCGGGGCTTTGCGGTCATTCCCCGGTCGGCGGATAAGGCCCACATAGAAGAAAACGGGGGCATTTTTGATTTCAAGCTTCGCCGACGCGATATGGAGGCCTTAAACAACGGCGGCAGGAGGGCGCGCCTGTCGGCGGATCCCCATCATTTTTCGTTTTAAGGAGCGCTGACCGGCGGCGATGATGTCTCCGGGCGGTTCGCATGGGGGAGGCGGTCATGGCTTTCGCTGCCGGACGATAGAGATTTTGGTGTACCCTTTGGCCGCGGATGGGATTGACGAGGCAAAAGGGTGTATGATATATTGATAAACATAAATTATCCACTCGCAGAGAAGGAAACGAAGTACTCCAGGAAAAGCCGCCGGGCCCGGAAGATAGGACACGGCCGACTTACAAGGGGCATTCCAGAGCATGGCGGAGGGAATGCACCAGGCCCTTTTGGAATGAAAACGGGAGGGCAGCGGGCGGCAGAATCAATGGAAAATAGCAGAATCCTGTCCTTTGCGGCAGGATTTTTTCGTACCTTTTCTGTGTGGGATGAGAGAGAAAGGAGGTGCCCCTCGGTATGGATGTTCCCTGTTTGGGGAATGGAGCCGGCGGTTTTTACAGCGACGCTGTAGGGGCATGACCCTTTGCAGAGGTCGTAACGGAATGGTCATGTCTTGCACGAATCGCCATAATGAACCGGCCGGCGTACCCGGCAGGTCTTCGGGCCTGTCCTTCAGGGTAATCAGTCGTCTTCGGACAGGGGCGGACACGGTGGTGCTGTCCCTGCCGCGTGAGAAAGGAGTAAATAGGCATGACAGAGGAAAAGAAGGTTTCATCGGAGGCGGACAAGCTCGGCATGGAATCGATTGGCCCGAAAGCGTATGCGGCGCTTTTGGTGGCTGTGGTGTATTTTTCCGGGATGCTGTCTGATGTGGACGGCGCCAAGTGGCTGGCGGCGTTTGATTTTACGACATTGTCCGGATCGTTTGGGAAAATTAAAGAGGGAGGAAACTTCCTCGGTGCGAGCGGCGTCGGCGCGCGGCAGGGATTCCTTTTCGCCCTGTCCCTCACGCCGGCGGTTATGCTGGCCCTGGGCTGCCTGGAGATTCTCTCTCATTACGGCGCGCTCAAGGCAGCGCAGAAGCTGCTCACGCCGCTGCTTCGGCCGCTTCTGGGCATTCCCGGCGTGACGGGGCTGGCGCTCATTACGGATTTGCAGAGCACAGACGCTGGGGCGGTGCTCACCAGAGAACTGTATGAGGATAAGCTGGTCACGAAAAAGGAGCTCATCATCATGACCGCGTGGCAGTATTCCGGCGCGGGGATGATTAACAATTATTTCACCATCGGCGCGGGGGCCTTTGCCTTTCTTATTGCCCCGCTCTACATTCCGTTTCTTCTGATTTTTGTGTTCAAATTTGTGGGGGCCATCTTTGTGCGCTTCATGCTGGGCACGGTATACAAGGGGGATTTCAAAGATGAATGAGACAGTACCGGTTTCCAACAATCTCTGCGATATTTTCGTGCGGGGCGCCAAAAAGGGGTTCACCCTGGCCATGGGCAACCTCCTGCCGAACATTCTCATGGCGTACGTGCTCACGGATATTCTGCAGCGCCTGGGGGTCATGCAGTTCCTGAGCGAGGTATGCGGGCCCGTTATGGTCATTTTCGGCCTCCCGGGAGAAGCCATTATCGTGCTTCTCACCACGTGGTTCTCCTCGTCCGCAGCCATCGGCGTGACGGTGAGCATGGTGTCGGCGGGAACGCTGTCGCCCCATGATGTGACGATTATGATGCCGGCCTATTTCCTGCTCAATGCGCAGATTCAGTACATGGGCCGCCTTCTCGCTGTGGCGGGGGTGCCTTCCCGGTACTGGCCGCTTCTCATGCTGGCCAGCGCCATCAATGCGTGCTGCGCCATGCTCATTATGCACTGGTTTGTCGTATAAGGACGGAGTATGTCACAGAAAGAAGGTAGAGCAATGAGCCGTCTTATGGAACATTTCAATACGCTCCATGCTATGCCCGAATGGGGGATGGAGGAAGTGAAAACCTCGGCCTACCTGGCTGACCGCCTGGAGGAGGCGGGGTACGAGGTAACGCGCCGCGTTGGTGGGAAGACCGGCGTGATCGGCCTGTGGGACAGCGGCGTGGAGGGTCCCGTGCTGGGCCTTCGGGCGGATATGGACGCCCTCACCCACATGATTGACGGGGTGCGCTGTGCCCGCCATACCTGCGGACACGACGGTCATTCCTCCATGGTGCTCACCGCGGCGGAGGAGGCCCGGGCAGCGGGGCTGGTGAAAAAGGGAAAGCTCAAAATTCTTTTCCAGCCCGCCGAGGAAATTGCCACCGGAGCCCTTTCTATGATTGAAGGGGGCGCCATCGACGATGTGGATATTCTCATCGGCGCACACATTCAGACGGCGGCCAATGTGCCCACCGGAAGCATCACGCCGGCCATGTACCATGCGGCGCAGTATATGATGACGGCCCGTTTCCACGGTGTGCAGTCCCACGGCTCCCGGCCCCACCTGGGGGTCAATGCCATCGAGGCGGGGAGCCTCGCCGTACAGGGCACAGCCATGGTGCATATTGATCCGAACCTGTCATTCAGCGTCAAGCCCACGCGCTTTGTATGCGACAACGGCGCGCTGAATGCCGTCCCGCCGGAAGCGGTCGTGTCCTGGGACATGCGGTGTGAGGAAAACGGCGCCATGGAGGAAATGAAGGAAAAAACGCGCCGGGCCATTTTGAACGCGGCTGAAGCGGTGGGTGCGACAGTGGAGTTCTCCTGCGACGGCGCGGTGCCGGCGGCGGAATACAGCGAGGAGGCCATCGCACTCATCAGCGCCGCCGTGACGGATGTGCTTGGTCCGGAGCGGCTCTACAAGCCCATCCGGCTCACCGGGGGCGAGGATTTCCACTACTACATTCGTCACAAGCCATCCCTGAAGGCGGGATACTTCGGCGTAGGATGCAACGCCCTGCCGGGGCTGCATCACCCGGAGATGCAGTTTGAAACGAAGTATCTGGAGGACGGGAAGAATGTCTTCGTGGATATCGTGAAGAAGGTGCTTGGATAAAAAAATAAAATGCCCCCGGCTGTGTGTTGAGCCGGGGGCATTTTATAGTTCGCTCCCCGGTCTGACCGGGGGACGTAAAGCGCTCGCGATGAGTCATTTGCCTGATGGCCGTTCGGAATGCTTCTGTATGGACGCGCTTTCCACGCCGGGCCTGAGGAGCAGACCGGCGATGAGAGGATCTTCGTTTTCCTCCTCATCGATGAGGAGCGTGAGCTCCTCTTGCCGTTCGGAGAGATGCTTTGTCTCAAAGGAGCGGATGCACACGGATTTTTTGATCAGAAAGGAGCGCAGGCTG
This sequence comes from uncultured Dialister sp., assembly GCA_964587685.1. Classification (GTDB taxonomy): domain Bacteria; phylum Bacillota; class Negativicutes; order Veillonellales; family Dialisteraceae; genus UBA1822. The sequence continues at coordinate 33,230 of CAZPLS010000005.1, read as the reverse complement.
CCGGCGGATACATGGTCGGTGTCGATGGTGATGCGGAGCTTGGACAAGTGGACCGGATGGTGCTTTTCGAGGTGCAGGTCGATGAGGCGCAGTGTGGTGAGGGTCACAAAGATAAAGGCCGTCGTTACCGCTGCCATGAAGAAAAATCCTGCCCCGGCAGCCAATCCCACCGCGGCCACGGCCCAGATGCTCGCTGCCGTGGTGAGGCCCTTGATGCGGCGGGCGCCCTGTCCGGCGAGAATGGATCCCGCGCCGAGGAAGCCGATGCCGCTCACTACCTGGGCGGCGATGCGTCCGCCGTCAGAGGAAAGGCCGAAATTGGCCTTCATTTCGAGAGGAATGGCGATGGAAACCAGCATGAAGAGGCAGGCTCCCATGGAGACGAGGATGTGCGTGCGCAGGCCTGCTGCCTTGCTTCGGGCCTGGCGTTCATAGCCGATGAGTCCGCCCAGAAAAAGCGCCGCGAGGAGACGAAAGAGAATATCGTACATGGTCATGACAATCACCCTTTCATAAGAGGACAGAAGAGGCTCCATACTTTACTTTTTCTTTACTTGTATTTTACCAAATCCAAACACGGTTGAAAAATACGAAAGGTTGGAGTCAGAGCCATTTGACTTTTTGCGGCACGGCGTGTATAATGCAACCATTCAATACAGCACATAGCAAATGCGATGAACGAGTTTTCCCGAGTGTTTCAGACATGACGGCAGAGAGTCAGCGGATGGTGCGAGCTGATGCATACTGAAATGCGATATGTCCCTCGTGAGTATTTCTTCCGAACCAAGTAAGAAGAAACGGCTGGTCCCCGTTACGGACACTCCTATAAGTACAATGTAGGGTGGTACCGCGGAATGACGCCCCTATCTCATCTGAGATGGGGGCTTTTACGTACCAGCGGTTGTACCGTAGGCGAGTGAAATGCAGGGTGGTACCGCGCAGCGCGCCCCTGTCTCCGGAAAGCATGCATCCGGAGGCAGGGGCGTTTTTGCATGAGTGCTGTGGTTGAAGAAAACGGAAATAGGAATGATTTGGAAATTACCTGTTGAAGGGGGAAATGAACATGATGGAAAAACAGTGGATGAAACGGCTGGCAGCGGCAGGGGCCGCACTGATGATTGCAGGGGCCTTTGCAGGCTGCGGCGGCGGAGAGAAGAAGGAAGCAGCGCCCGCGCAGGATGGCGGCACGACGGCAAGAATTGGTTTGCTGGAAGCGACCACCGGCCCCGGTGCGGCCTACGGCATCGCCATGAAGGAAGGGGCGGACCTGGCGGTGGAGGAAATCAACAGCAATCCTGACACGAAGGTGAAGCTGGATATTGTCTTCTACGACACGAAGGGCAACAAGACGGAAGCCATCAACGCGATGAAGAAGCTCATTGAGCAGGACAAGGTCCTCGCTGTGGAAGGGCCGACCTTCTCCGGAGAAATGTTTGCTGCCGGCCCCATCGCGCAGCAGTCGAAGGTGGTGGCTTTCGGCACAGGTACCACCGCACCGGGCATCACTGATATTGGGGACTACATTTTCCGAAACGCCATTCCCGGCAAAATGGCCATTCCTCAGACCGTGCAGAAGGCGCACGACAAGTTAGGCTTCAAGACCGCAGCCATCATGTACTGCAACAACAATGACCAGATGGTGGGCGAGAACGGCATTTACCAGGATCTCTTCAAGGAAATGGGCATTGAAGTGGTGGCTACCGAAACCTTTGCGGAAAAAGATACGGATTTCTCCGCCCAGCTCACGAAGATTCAGGCAGCCAATCCGGATATCATCTGCGTGGCCAGCCTCTACCAGGAGGGGGCGCTCATCGTCAAGAAAGCCCGCGACATGGGTATGAACCAGATGATCATCGGCAACAATGGCTTCAACAGCCCGGAATACATCAAGCAGGCCGGAGCGGCAGCGGACGGCACGCTGGTGGCAACGCCGTGGAATCCGGAGCGTCCGACCGAAAAGGCACAGGCTTTCCGGAAAGCATTCATCGAGAAGTTCAACCACGAGCCGGATCAGTTCTCCGCTCAGGCCTATGACGCCATGTATACCCTCCACCAGGCCATCGAACAGTCCGGCATCACCACGGACCGTCAGAAGTTCCGCGATGCCCTTGCTCAGATCAAAGGCTTCGAGGGCGCCACGGGCGAGTTTGAATTTGACGAAAACCGCGATCCGAAGATGGATCTGGACGTCCTGCAGGTCAAGGACGGCCAGTGGATTCCCCTGGAATGATTTCTTCCCGGAAAGGGCCCGGCAAGGGGCGGGGTTCTTTCTGATAAAATGTAATTTTCTATTGACAATGCGGCAGAACTTCTTATAGAATATACTCACATAACCGAACCACAGAAACAAGGATCAGGAAAAAGCGTACTGTAAGGCGGCAGAGAGAGTCAGCGGATGGTGGAAGCTGGCGGGCAGCAGGACGCGAGCTCTCCTGGGAGTTCCGGCGGGGAATGCAGTATCCGTCGGCGCCGCCTGCGTTAAAGGATGTACATGCAATGATCGAGAGCAAAAAGGAAGGCGGTCCATGACGCCAGAGAGCCGTCGGATGGTGCAAGACGGTGCATTCTGTCCTCCAAATATATCACTCGGGAGCACCTTTTCTGAATGGAGTAGGAAAAGGCGTTAATCCTCGTTACGGATCGGAAGCAAAGTATAATATAGGGTGGTACCGCGTTCATCGCCCCTATCTGCGTGGCAGGTAGGGGATTTTTTTATGACAGGGACACCGGGCTTGGCTTCCGAAGAGTCAAAATAAGGGTGGTACCGCGCGGAAGCGCCCCTGTCGCAGTTTTACAGCGGAAACTGGACAGGGTTTTTCTTCTCTATTCTTTATATTCCGGCCAGGCCGGGCGCATCCTGTGGGGGCACGAGGGATGCGGCATCGGGAAGTGTCTGTATTTACAGGAAGGGAAATGAACGTGTTTTCTCAGCAGCTTATCAACGGTTTGACTCTGGGCAGCGCCTATGCAGTCATCGCCATTGGCTACACGCTGGTCTTCGGCGTGCTCAATATCGTCAACATGGCGCATGGCGGCATTTTCATGGTAGGCGCTTACATCGGGCTCCTTCTCGTTACGGAGGCCGGGATGGGAATTTTTCCCGCGCTCCTTGGCGCGATGATTGGCGGGGCGGTCCTTGGGTACTTGTTGGAGTTCTTTGCACTGCGTCCGCTGCGCCGCCGCAAGGTGACCCATCTGGCGCCCCTTATCAGTACCATGGGCGTGTCGATCTTTCTGGAAAGTGTGGCTCTTATGGTCTGGGGGCCGCAGACGCGGTCTTTCCCGTCCACCATCAGCAGCGAGCTCATGGATATGGGCGCTTTCAAAATTTCCTGGATCCAGATTGTCAGTCTGGGTACGGCGGTCGTTCTCATGCTCCTTCTGGCGCTCATGCTGAACAAGACCAAGATCGGCAAGGCTGTGCGCGCCACCTCGGAGAACATTGAAACGGCGGGGCTCCTCGGCATCAACACGAGCCGCATCATCATCTTTACGGTCATGCTTGCGTCGGCCCTCGGCGCGGCAGCGGGCATCCTCATCGGTCTTTCGTTCAACGCCATCGAGCCGACCATGGGTACGGGCATGGGCTTCAAGGGCCTGGCGGTGCTCATTATGGGCGGCCTCGGCAATGTGGAGGGCGCCATGGCGGGCGGCTTTATCCTGGGGATTGCAGAAGTCTTCAGCGTGGCCTACGGCGCGTCCACTTACCGCGACGCGGTGGCTTTCGGCCTTATCATACTCATCCTTTTCATCCGGCCGGAAGGATTGTTCTCTAAGGCAGGGAAAGGAGGAAGACCGTAATGGAAGCATTGCTCAATGGTTATTTTCTGCAGGTCTTCGTATTCATCTGCATTAACATTATTCTGGCGCTGACCATTTACATGACACTGTGCACCGGGCTGGTGTCGCTGGGCAACGCGGGCTTTATGAGCTTCGGCGCGTACACCTCGGCCATCCTGGCCATGAAGGCGGGCGTGCCCATGCCGCTGTCCATTCTCTGCGGAGGCATCGTGGCGGCGGTGGTGGCGGTTGTTGTCGGGCTGCCCACCATCCGGCTCCGCGGGCTCTATCTCGCCATCGCGACACTGGGCTTCGGCGAGGTGGTGCGCGTCATCGCCCTGAACATGAAGATCACCAACGGGGCGCTCGGCCTCTCGGGCATTCCCTCCATGGGCACCGTCCTGGCGGGCTACGCAGACAGCATGGGAATCGCGGACGCGCTGGGCCTCGACGCCCAGACGACGGGGCAGCTTCTTATGTGCATCGCCCTCTTTATCCTGGTGTTCCTCATTTATTTCTTCTGGTACAAGCTGGAGCATTCCCGGGTAGGGCGGGCCTTCGCAGCCATCAAGGCCGATGAATACGCCGCCTCCCTCTCGGGCATCAACGTGGTGCACTACAAAATGATGGCGTTCCTCTTCAGCGCCTTCTTTGCCGGCGTGGCTGGCGGGCTCTACGCTCATGCGACCTACTTCATCAGCCCGACTGACTTTACCTGGCACCGGGTGGTGGACATGCTGCTCTACACCGTCTTCGGCGGAAGCAACGTTATGTGGGGCCCTCTCCTGGGTGCGACCGTGCTGACCATCGTGCCCGAATCCCTTCGCGCGGTGGCGGAATACCGGGACGTGATCTACGGCGTGATGCTCGTGGTGCTCATGGGCTTCCGGCCCGACGGCATTCTTTCCTATGACGCGGTGAAGTACATCGCCCGCCGTTTTGGAAAATCCACGAAAGGAGGCAACTGATGCTTCTCGAATTAAAGAATGTGGTGAAGCGATTCGGCGGCATTACGGCCCTGTCTGATATTTCCTTTCAGGTGAATACGGGAGATATTTTTGGCATCATCGGCCCGAACGGCGCGGGAAAAACCACCATTTTCAACGTCATCACCGGCGTCTATCCCGCCACCTCCGGGGAAGTCCTCTTCGGCGGCACCCCTCTGGCGGGGAAGAAGACCCATGAAATCATCAGCGGCGGCATTGCCCGTACCTTCCAGAACATTCGCCTCTTCGCGAACATGACCGTGCTGGAGCACATCCTCATCGGGAACCATTCCCGCATGAAGACGGGCCTCATGGGCAGTCTCATTCACACCAGCGCCATGAAGGCAGAGGAAGCGGCGGCGGTAGAGGAGGCGCACCGCCTGCTCGAATACGTGGGACTCGACGACGTGGCAGACAGCCTGGCCACGGAGCTTCCCTACGGGAAGCAGCGGAAGCTGGAAATTGCCAGAGCCATGGCGGTCCATCCGAAGCTCATCCTTCTCGATGAACCCGCCGCTGGCATGAATGACAGCGAAACGGCGGCCCTCATCGACCTCATCCGGGGCATCCGGGAGCAGTTCGGCATTACCATCATTCTCATTGAGCATGATATGAACCTGGTTATGTCCCTGTGCAACCGCCTCATTGTGGTCAATTTCGGGCGCATGCTGGCTGAAGGGACGCCGGAGGTCGTGCAGAACAATCCGGCCGTGATTGAGGCCTATCTCGGGAAGGAGGATGCATAATGCTGCTTGAGCTGAAAAATGTCGTTGCCAGCTACGGCAACATCAAAGCACTGAAGGGCATCAGTCTTTCCGTGGAGGCAGGCAAAATCGTCACACTCATAGGCGCGAACGGCGCGGGCAAGTCGACCACCATGAAGACCATTATGGGCGTCATGAAGCCCAGCGAGGGAGACATTCTCTTTGAAGGCCATTCCATCAAGGGGAAGCAGTCCTACCAGGTCGTGGAGGCGGGGCTCGTGCTCGTCCCGGAAGGGCGGCAGATCCTGCAGAGCATGACCGTCCTGGAAAACCTGGAGATGGGTGCGTACCAGCGTAAGGACGCCGCAGGCATTGCCGAGGACATGGAAAAGGTCTTCACCCAGTTCCCCCGTCTGAAGGAGCGCGCCAGTCAGTATGGCGGGACTCTCTCCGGAGGCGAACAGCAGATGCTTGCTATTGGTCGCGCCATGATGGCCCGGCCGAAGGTAATGCTTCTCGACGAGCCGTCCATGGGTCTGGCTCCGCTCGTGGTGCAGCAGATTTTCGACGTGGTCAAGTCTATCAACCAGAACGGCACCACCGTTCTTCTGGTGGAACAGAACGCGCGCAAGGCGCTCCAGATTGCCGATTATGCCTACGTCATGGAAACGGGCAAAATTGTCATAGAGGGCCCGGCCCAGGAAGTGGCTGCCAATCCCAGCGTTATGGCGGCGTACCTGGGCGGAAGAAAATAATACCAATTACAGCGACAGAAAATCCCCCGCCGGTTTGCCCGGTTCGGGGGATTTTCTGTCGCTGTATCAGGGAATACAGCCATGGATGCATGCATGCGGAAGGAAGGAAACCTTTGCCGGTTTGTACAAGAGGGATCTCACTCCTCCTCGAAGGGGGAAGAATCAGGCTCGGGAGCGGTTTCTTCATCGGCAAGTCTTTCCTTCTCTGCCGCATAGAGGGTTTCCTGTACCTGGCGGGCTGCCATTTCGCGGGTCTGTTGGATAATGACCGACAGATTCTGGATGCTTTCTACGGGAAGGTCGCGGATCTGGTACACGATCTGCTTGATGGCGGTATCCTTTTCATCAGACAAGTCTACCGGGCCGGAAAACAGCTCCGCCATAGGAATGCCCAGGGCACGGGTCAGTTTTTCCAGCGTTTTTACCGTAGGGCTTTTCAGGCCCCGTTCCAGCTGGCCGAGAAAGGCGGGGGCAATGCCGGCCTTCCAGGCGAGCTTTTCCTGGCTAAGGCCGGCCATATTGCGAAATTGGCGAATTCTCATACCTAAGTTCATGGGGGAAACTCCTTTTTGAAAATCGTGACATACGGGAATTGTTTGTGCACTTCTTCCACGCTGCTGTTTACAATAATTCCGCGTTTCCACTGAAAAATAATACCACTTATAAAACACAATAACAGAAATGACGGGAAAATACAAACGCAAATGAATTATAAGTTTTAAAATTTAAAGACAAAAGTGCTTGATGTATACATTAAATATGTGCTGTATAATTATACCTATGCCTGAAATGTATGAATTTCCTTTTGATATAAAAGAGAACATAAAATACAGGCAAAAAGATAGCATTGTTTTGGTCTGGATTTATTTCTATAGATAGCATCATATTAATTTATGCAACTATAAAAATAAATAAAAAATATCAGTAAACTTTTTATTACATGTAAATGATATCCGTCACAGCATGGGCATCGCTTCCATAGCCCGGCCTTTATCGATCCGACTGGGCATAGGCATAGTGGGCGAAGTTTTGAATCATATAGTCACGGAGCAGTACCGCCGAGGGGGAGGACTGAATGTCCGGACGCCAGGAGAGGATGATGCTTCTCCGGCATATGGGGGTGGAAATGGGGACGAGCGCCATGTGGCTGCTGTTCATGCCGCTCCAGGTGATTTTGGGGACGAAGGAAATGCCAAGCCCGGCGCGGATGAATTCGCGCACCGTGTCCGGACTGTCGCTTTCCAGGCAGATGCGGGGCGTAAAGCCTGCGGCGTGGCAGTATACGTCGGTGATGGCACGAAGGCTCTTTCCGGTCTGGAGGAGGATGAACCCCGATTCGGCAAAATCCTTCAGGTTGACCGATGGCCGTTTGGCCCGGGGATCCGTTTCCGGCATGGCCAGGAGGATTTCCTCTTCCATGAGGGTGGTACAGAATTCGTTTTCCATGGGGTTGATGGCGGAAAAGAGGGAGAGATCCACCCCGTTGCCCTGCTTCTTCGTGTGGTCAATTTGCTGCTGGAGAATTTCCAGATGCACATGGGGATGGAGCTGGCGGAATCCCAGGAGGAATCCGGGAATGAGCTTGGACGCGGCAAAGAGGGAAAAGGACACGGTGGTCTGCTGGGCCCCCTTCATTTCCTCTATTTCCCGCTCCGCCGCCTCGAGCTCGTCCATGATGCGGTTGGTATGGCGGAGCAGAATTTCTCCGTACCGGGTCAGTATAATATTGCGCCCGCTCCGCTCAAAGAGAGGCACGCCAAGGTCTGTCTCCAGCGTTTTGATGGTGCGGGACAGGGACGGCTGGGAAATGTGGAGCTCCTCCGCCACGCGGGTGAGGTGCTGCTTTTCCGCCGTTTTCTGAAAGTAAGACAAGGCTAGCAGTGTGGGTTTCATAGGATCCTCGCTGTTATCAATAGAA
>CAZPLS010000005.1:16004-24987 GCA_964587685.1 uncultured Dialister sp. | reverse complement strand
GGCCCGGTTTCAGGCAGATTGGGAAGCGGCGAAGAAGCTATGACGGAAAAGGGCGGCATGCCTTTTTCTTTTGCCCGTTGTCAGTAGGGAGGGACCATGGAGAAGGGAATTCTGAAGCATCTTGTTTCTGTTATGATGCCGATCCTTGTGGCGCAGCTTTCCACCGTGGGAATGAATTTTCTTGACACCGCCATGTCGGGACATGCGGGCAAGGCGGATCTGGCGGGCGTCTCTGTCGGGGCGAGCCTTTTCATGCCCATCCTGATAGCGACGACAGGCGTGCTCGCTGCGGCGACGCCCATGATAGCCCAGCTGCTGGGAAGGAAAGAGACCGGGCGTATTCCCGAGGTGGTTCGCACGGGGCTCTATATAGGGCTGGCGCTGGCGGTTCTCTTTGCGGCGGTGTACGCGGCCGCCATCGACGGGGTGCTGGCCGGCATGCAGCTGGAGCCGGAGGTGGAGCGCATCGCCCGGTACTATCTTCTCGCCATGGCGGCGGCGGTATTCTTTGAAACGCCGGTCATGGTGCTGCGCAGTCTGACGGATACGGTAGGCGGCACCGCTATTTCCATGAAACTGTTTTTATTGGGGCTCCCCATAGACGGGTTTCTGAACTGGCTTTTTATTTTCGGCAACTGGGGTGTGCCCCGCATGGGCGGCATAGGGGCGGGCATAGCCACGCTTCTCACATACATCGTGCTGCTCTTCCTGTTCCTTGCAGTGGTGATGCGGGATAAAAGGTTTCAGGGCGGCGCGGTATTCGGAAGCGTTCGGACGCGCGTCTCTGTCTGGCGGGAGTTTCTTGGCATCGGCGTGCCCAATGGGCTGGGCATGTTCATGGAATCGAGTCTTTTCGGGTTTATCGTCGTATTCATGGCCCGGTTCGGTACGGAGGTGCTGGCGGGCCATCAGGCGGCCATCAATTTTTCCGGAATCATTTACATGCTCCCCCTGTCATGCTCCATGGCGCTTACCATTGTAACGGGTATTGAAGTCGGTGCGGGCCGGTATGACGGCGCCCGGGCCTACCGCCGGGTCGGGCTGGGACTGGCGCTCCTCTGTGCGGGGGTCACGGCGGTGGCGACGATCCTGCTGCGGGATCCCATTGCAGGCATCTACACGGAGGATGCGGGCGTGGCCCGGGCTGCGGGGATATTTCTCATATACTGCGCGGGCTGGCAGTTCTTCGACGCGGTGGCGGCGCCCATTCAGGGCGTGCTGCGCGGATACAAGGATACGAAAATCCCGTTTATGCTCATGATGCTGGCCTATTGGGGCATATGCCTTCCTGCAGGGCTCTGGCTGGATCAGGCCTGGGGGCAGGGGGCGCCGGCGTACTGGCAGGGGCTGGATATCGGCGTGGGGGCCTCCGCCCTCTTTCTGGCCCTTCGCCTGCGCTGCATTGAGAAGCGGTATAAAAGGAAGAAGGCCTCCCTGTGAAGGGAAGCGGTTCCTTTTTGCGGAAAACAGGCAATAGAAAACACCGGAGAAGCTCCGGTGTTTTTACGTGGTCTTATTGGCGGATGTGGGCAAGAATGGCCTGGGTCATGCCTTCCGTATCGGTTTTGCGGAAGCCCTCTTTGTAAAGGTCGGGGGTGCGCCATCCGTCAGAAAGGGCGGCTTCCACCGCTTGTTCTACTGCGTCTGCCGCGGCGTCCTCATTCAGGGAATAGCGCAGGAGCATCGCCGCGGAAAGAATGGTGGCGCAGGGATTGGCGATGCCCTGGCCGGCGATATCCGGCGCAGAGCCGTGGATGGGCTCGTAGAGGCTGGTGCTTTCTCCGATGGAGGCGGAGGGGAGCATGCCGATGGAGCCGGAAAGTACGGCCGCTTCATCAGAGAGAATGTCCCCGAAGAGGTTGCCCGTGACAATGACGTCAAACTGGGTGGGATGGATGGCCAGCTGCATGGCGCAGTTGTCCACGTAAAGGTGATCCACCGCCACATCGGGATACTCCGCGGCGAGCTTTGTCACCGTGCGCCGCCACAGGCGGGATGTGGCGAGGACGTTGGATTTGTCCACGGAGGTGACCTTGCTGCGGCGCTTGCGGGCGGCGGTCATGGCAAAGCGGGTGATGCGCTCCACCTCGGGGACACTGTAGTTTTCCAGGTCCCATGCCCGTTCCGCTCCATTGTGCATTTCCGATTCGCACTTGTCGCCGAAGTAGATGCCGCCGATGAGCTCGCGCACGATGAGGAGATCCGTTCCCCGGGCGATGTCCTCCTTCAGGGGGGAGTACTCCGCCAGGATGTCCATCACCTTCACCGGCCGGAGGTTGACGTAGAGGCCGAGGGCCTTCCGGAGGCCGAGAATGGCCCGCTCGGGACGAAGCTCCGGAGCAAGGGCGTCCCACTGGTCTCCCCCCACGGCGCCGAAGAGAACCGCATCGGCCTTGCGGGCGGAGGCAATCGTATCCTCCGGCAGAGGCGTGCCGAACAGGTCGTAGGCCGTACCGCCTGCGTCCTTCCATTCATAGGAAAGGCCGATGTGAAAGCGCTCGTCCGCGGCGCGGAGCACTGCTACGGCAGCGTCTGTGATTTCCTTCCCGATGCCGTCGCCGGGAATGACGGTGATTTTCTTTGCCATTACTGCTTTTTCTCCTTTACGTAATTGATGAGGCCTCCCGCGCGGGCAATGTCCTGAATGAAGCCGGGGAGGGGCGGGGCCTGAAAGGTATCCCCGGTGGTGAGATTTTCAATGACTCCCGTGGAGAGATCCACCCGGAGGCGGTCGCCGCCGTGAATCTTCTCCACGCTGTCTCCGATTTCAAGGAGGGGAAGGCCCACATTGATGCCGTTCCGGTAGAAAATGCGGGCGAAGCTCGCCGCGATGATGACGGGTACGCCGCAGGCCTTGATGGCGATGGGGGCGTGCTCCCGGGAGGAGCCGCAGCCGAAATTGTGTCCCCCCACCATGATATCGCCGGGCTGAACCTTTGCGGCGAAGGTTTCGTCAATGTCGACCATGCAGTGGGAGGCAAGCTCCTTCGGGTCAAAGGTATTGAGGTACCTTGCGGGAATGATCACGTCTGTATCGATGTTGTCGCCGTAGCGCCATACTTTGCCTTCCATACTAGTCAACCTCCTTCGGTGCGGCAATTCTGCCGAGAATCGCGCTGGCTGCCGCGGTCTGCGGTCCGGCCAGATAGACTTCGCTGTCCACGTGGCCCATGCGGCCGCGGAAATTGCGGTTTGTGGTGGATACGCACCGCTCGCCCGCGGCGAGGATGCCCATGTATCCTCCCAGGCAGGGCCCGCAGGTGGGGGTGGAGACGGCGCAGCCCGCTTCAATGAACGTATCGATGTAGCCTGCCTTCATGGCGTCGCGGTAGACGGTCTGGCTTCCGGGAATGACAATGCACCGCACGTCCGGATGAACCTTGTGGCCCTCGAAGATGCGCGCCGCGATGGCCAGGTCCTCCAGGCGGCCGTTTGTGCAGGAGCCGAGAACCACCTGGTCAATTTTGACGTCTCCGAAGGTGCCGATGACCTTTACATTTTCCGGCAGGTGGGGGAAGGCTACCACCGGGGAAAGGTCGGACAGGTTGATTTCCACCGTGCGGACGTACTCCGCGTCGGGATCCGCGGTGTATTCCGTATAGGGTTGGTTGACACGTCCCGCCTCGTAGGCGCGCGTTCTTTCGTCCACCGGGAAAATGCCGTTCTTCGCCCCCGCCTCGATAGCCATGTTTGCGATGGAGAAGCGGTCTGCCATGGAGAGGGACGCCACGCCGGGGCCGGTGAATTCCAGGGACTGGTAGAGCGCCCCCGATACGCCGATCATGCCGATGAGGGTGAGCACCACATCCTTGCCGGTGACGTCCGCCGGCTTGGTTCCCGTGAGAACGACCTGGATGGCCTCGGGTACCTTGAACCAGGATTCGCCCGTGGCCATGGCCACGCCCAGATCCGTGGAACCCACGCCGGTGCAGAACGCGCCCAGCGCACCGTAGGTGCAGGTGTGGGAGTCTGCGCCGATGATCATCATGCCCGGGGCGGTGAGGCCCATGTCCGGCAGGATGACGTGCTCAATGCCGGCCCGGCCCGCCTCGAAGTAATTGGTGATGCTGTGCTTTTTGGCGAAATTGCGGACGATGGCTGCCAGCTCTGCCGATTTGATGTCTTTGTTCGGTATGAAGTGATCCGGCACGAGGGCGATTCGTTCCCTGTCAAAAACGGGGCATCCGATTCGTTCAAACTCCTTGATGGACGGCGGCGCGGTGATGTCATTGGCCATCACCAGATCCAGCTTGCAGTAGATGAGATCTCCCGGCCTGACCGAATCCTTTCCCGCATGGGCCGCCATAATTTTCTGCGTCATTGTCATTCCCATGGTCATTCCTCCTTGGTGGATTGTAAATACAAAAGGGCCTTCCTTCTCGCAAAGAGACGGAAGACCCGCGGTACCACTCTGATTCCCGGCTGTGCCGGGCACTTACCGGTCCGCCGCAGAGAAAAACAAAAAGGCCTTCGCCCAAGAGACGAAAACCATTCGCGTTACCACTCTATTTCATGCCGGAGCATGCACTCTGCGGTCATAGACCTGCCGTTCTAACGGGGGCTTCCGGCGCCGCTTACTCTCGTTCAGCGGGCTGCTCCGAGATGAGTTCGCTCCTTACTCTGTACCGCGTTGCACCGTCCCGCGGCTCTCTGCACCATCCTCAGGAGTTACTGATTCTCTTCTGCGCATTTGTATGTGTGATTGGCGTTATTCTACCACATGGCGCGGGGCTTGGCAAGGAATTTTTGAAGAAAAAAGGCGGAGCTTTCCCGGCTGAGATGCTATTGAGATGCTATAATAAAGGAAGAAAACCCAGGCTGGCATGGGCCGGCCGGCGAAGCGGCGCGGTACTCCGCGCCTGTTTTCCATACAGGGGGTATGCCTATGGAATCACTGCATTTTCATGTGGATGAGCAGCATTACCGCTATCCGTCGCGGCGAAGCGTGGTCTACGGCTTGCGGGGGATGGCGGCCACCGCCTCTCAGCTGGCGGCGCAGGCGGGGCTGGACATGCTCAAGAAGGGGGGCAACGCGGTGGATGCGGCCATTGCCTCCGCTATCTGCCTCACCGTGGTGGAGCCCGTGTCAAATGGCGTGGGGAGTGATGCCTTTGCTATCGTGTGGATGAAGGATGCGCTTTACGGACTGAACGCGAGCGGCTGGGCGCCGGCGGGCATTTCCGCGGAGGCCGTCCGGGCGCGGGGGTACACGGCCATGCCCAAGCGAGGGTGGATTCCCGTCACCGTCTCAGGGGCGCCGGCTGCGTGGATTGCTCTGTCCCGCCGCTTTGGGAAGCTCCCTTTCGGCGAGCTCTTTGAGCCGGCCATCCAGTATGCCCGTTATGGCTATCCTGTCTCTTCCTTTGTGGCCTGCGAGTGGAAAAAGGAATACGACGAGCTGATTGAGCTGAAGGATGACCCGGCGCTTCGCGGGTGGTTTGACACCTTCCTCAGTGACGGCCGTCCGCCCCGGGCAGGGGAGATCATGCGCCTCCCCGACCTGGCGGATACGCTCGAAGAGCTCCGGGACAGCGAGTGCGAAAGCTTCTACCGGGGGGCCATTGCGGAGGATATTGACGCCTTTTCCCGGGAAACCGGCGGCTTTGTGCGGAAGGAGGACTACGCGGCGTGGTCTCCCGAGTGGGTAACTCCCGTGTCGGTGCCCTACCGGGGCTATGACGTGTGGGAGCTTCCTCCGAATGGGCACGGCATTGTGCCGCTCATGGCGCTCAATATTCTTTCCGGCTTTGACTTCACCGCCCGTGACACGGTTGATACGCTCCACCGGCAGATGGAAGCGATGAAAATGGCCTTTGCCGACGGGGAGCGGTATGTGACGGATCCGGCGTACATGAAGGTCGCCACGGAGGCGCTCCTGTCGCCGGCATACGGCGCGCTCCGCCGGGGTGAAATCACAGACCGGGCGCAGATGCCCCGGGCGGGAGATCCCTCCTGCGGCGGCACGGTCTACCTCTGCACCGCCGACGAGGAAGGCAACATGGTTTCCTATATTCAGAGCAACTACTGCCACTTCGGGAGCGGCGTGGTCCTGCCGGGGCGGGGCATTTCCCTCCAGAACCGGGGGTACAATTTCAGCATGGATGAAAGCCATGTGAACTGCATCGCCCCCCGCAAGCGCACCTATCACACCATTATCCCGGGCTTTCTCACCCGCCAGGGACGCGCCGTGGGGCCCTTCGGCGTGATGGGCGGATTCATGCAGCCCCAGGGACACCTGCAGGTCATCACCAATGTGCTCGATTTCCATATGAATCCCCAGGAGGCGCTCGATGCGCCGCGGTGGCAGTGGACGGGAGGCCTCCATTTCGATATGGAGCCGGGCATGCCCCTTCAGGTGGTGGAAGCGCTTCGGGCGATGGGGCATGACATCCGCATTCTTGAGGACATGTCCCAGTTCGGCCGGGGAGAGATTATCTGGAGAAATGAAAAGGGAGTTCTCGCAGGAGCGACGGAGCCGCGGGCGGACGGTACGGTGGCCGCCTGGTAGGCTCGTTCATTTCGGCTGAATGGAGGATTGCCGATGAACAGGAGAGAACGTATACAGGCCGCCATAGCGGGGGAGAGGACGGATTTCATCCCCTCTGTGTTCTGGCAGCCCGGAGTGCGGGGCGGCACCGCGGAGGAGCATGCCCGCGCCGCGCTGGATTTTTCAGAGGAGTGGGAGAATGATCTCCTCATTACGGCTCCGTCCGCCGGCTATGGGGCGGAGGATTATACCGCGCCGGGATTCACCAAGGTGGGTGGCGTGGCCTATGTGACTGATCCCGCGGACTGGGCGCGCCTTGAGGGAGGCTCCGTCCATTCCGGGGCGCTCGCCCGGGAGCTGGAAGCGCTGAAGCTCATTCTGGCGGCCAAAGCAGAGGATGTGCCGGTTCTTTTTCGGGTGACGAGTCCCCTGGCCTCGGTGTTTCAGATCGCCTTCCACCTGGAGGAGGACGTCCGCCGCGGCGCGGGGCAGATGGTGAAGGAAGCGCTGAAAACGGTGACGGAAACGACCTGCGCCCTGGTGCAGCATGTGGTGGAGCTGGGGGCAGACGGCATTTTCTTCGAGACGCCCCTGGCGGATTATGAGCTGGTGAGCGAACCCTTTTATCGGGAGTACGGCGCGCCCTATGATCTGGCGGTGCTTTCCGCCTCGTCGGGATGGTGCAATGTTCTCGCCGCGGGGTGGGTGAACTGTATGTTCCCCGTGCTGAGGAAGTACCCCGTGCAGATCTTTGCCTGGGACGCCGCCCAGTCCCTGCCGGATTTGAGGGAGGTGCGGGATCTGATGGGCGTGTGCTGCATGACCGGCCTCTCCCGGCGCCATCTCGAATTTGGCCTGCGGAACCACGTGGAGCATGACATCTGGAGCGCCGTCACCGCCGCAGGCGGACGGGGCCTCATCCTCTCTGCGGGCGCCTCTGTGCAGCCCACCGCGGGCATGGCCGCCTTTTTCCTGAAGGCGAAACGGGACATGGAGCGGCGTCTTTTCCCGTGACCATCTTGCATTCATTTCGTGGGTTCTGTACAATGATAGTGCATAATTTTACAAGAAGGAGCCGAAAACACTCCTTACATTTCCCCCAAGGAGGCAAATTTCATGACCAAGTACAGCGTTGCTGCCATGCAGGCAAAAGGCAAGAGTGCCGAGGACAATATTTTTGCGGCCAACATCCGCGCCAATGAAGCGGCGGCCAAAATCGGCAAGGACAAAGTCATCAATGGCACAGTAGGCTCCATCCTTGATGAAGACGGCCAGCTCGTTATGCTCGAGGTGATGAAGAGAGCCTACAAGCGGCTCACCCCGCAGGAAATCGTGGCCTATGCGCCCATTCAGGGCTATCCGGATTTTCTCGAAGCCTGCATAGACCAGTGCTTCGGTCAGTCCCGCCCGGCAGGATACATCCGGGCGCTCTCCACCAGCGGCGGCACCGGCGGACTTCATCATGTGGTGCATAATTATTCGTCTCCCGGCGATGAAGTACTCATCACCGACTGGCATTGGGGAGCCTACGACAGCATCATCCTTGACGGGTGCCGCAAGGTGCGCACCTTCTCCTTCCTCAACGAGGACGGCCGCTTTGACATGGACAGCTTTAAGGAACATCTGACGGCGCTTGTGGAGAAGCAGTACAATACGGTCATCATTCTGAACGGCGTGGCCAACAACCCCACGGGCTACTGCATGAGTGATGACGAATGGGGCGCCGTGGCGCAGGCCTGCGCGGAAGCGGTGGACGGAAAGGACAAGAATGTCATTCTCTGCGCCGATGTGGCGTACCTGGATTACAGCGGCGAAAAGGAAGCCTGCCGGACATTTTTCAAGAAATTTGAAAACCTGCCGCAGAATGTGCTCGTCGTTGTGGCCTATACCCTCTCCAAGGGATTTACCTTCTACGGCCAGCGCATAGGCGCCATGATCGGCATCACCTCCAATGAGGATGTGGCGCAGGAATTTGTGGATATCAACCAGTACAGCAGCCGCGCATCCTGGTCGAACAGCAACAGCGCCGCTATGAGAGCCGCGGCGTCGGTCTGTGCGAATCCGGAGGAAATTAAAGAACTCGACGAAGAGCGGGCCAAGTACTACCATCTCATTGAGGAACGGGCGGCCATCTTCATGAAGGAAGCTGATGAAGCGGGAGTGAAGTACGTGCCTTTCATGTCCGGGTTCTTCATCACCATTCCGGTGGAAGGGGCCAAAGCGGTCTGCGACATTCTCGAGGCAGAGGAACACGTCTTCCTCGTCCCGCTGAAGAGAGGCATCCGCCTGGCGGTGTGCTCCATTTCCAAAAAGAACATCACCGGCCTGGCAGCCAAGGTGGGAAGAGCCATCCAGAAAGCCGGGGCAAAGCAGTAATAATACGCAATCAGAAAAGCCTGTGCAAACGCACAGGCTTTTTGAGCATGCAATGGGCAGGTGCAGCGGCTTTCAACGGAATGATCTTAGAGCTGGGGTTAGAACTGAGAACTGAGATCT
>CAZPLS010000005.1:4527-15904 GCA_964587685.1 uncultured Dialister sp. | reverse complement strand
GCGGCTTTCAACGGAATGATCTTAGAGCTGGGGTTAGAACTGAGAACTGAGATCTCTAAACTAAGCACTAATACTTTTGGCGCATTGGGATGTGGGCGCATGTTTGCCACTAACCATTTAATTACGCATTCCGCATTACGCATTATGAATTATTTTTCCGCTCTCAGATCTAATTACCGTATCGTCAGGGGGCGGGAAAGCACGGATGCTTCCCATCACGCCGCAGAGTTCGGCAGGGGTTCGTCTCCGAGCTGGCCCTTCAGGTCGTGGTCGGTCATGGCGCACACCGCCGAGTCAGACCACACATTTTCTGCCGTTTCGACCATGTCGATGATGGTGAAGATGGGAAGGATAATGCCCATGAGGCCCACCGGCGCGCCGATGGAGGACATGAGAGAGAGGGTAAGGAAGTAGCACCCCATGGGGACGCCTGCATTGCCGATGGCGGCGAGGACGGCGATAAAGAGCCAGGTGATCATGGTGCTCATGGAGAGCTCCATCCCTGCGTTCTGCATGACGAAGAGTGAGGTTACAAGGATGAAGGCGGCGCAGCCGTTCATGTTGATGGTGGTGCAGATGGGGAGGACGAACCGGGAGACCTTCGGGTTGACCTTCATGTTCTGTTCCGCGCAGGCCAGCGTGACCGGCAGGGTCCCGGCAGAGCTCTTCGTGAAGAGAGCCACCGCCAGGGCCGGCGCCATCTGCTTGAAGATGCGGAAGGGGTTCATGCCCCGAAGCATGATGATGAGGGGCAGGACGAGGAAAATCTGAATGGCGTTGCCGCCGAGAACGACGAGGGTGTACTTCCCGAGGGCGCCCACGATGACGCCTGCTTCAATCTGGGCAGAGAGCTGTCCTGCAAAGGCGATGATGCCGATGGGCAGCACGGCCAGGAGGGCCCGAATGAGAGTGAAGAAGAGCTCCTGCGCACCCTGAATGACCTTCAGGAGCTGCTCCCTGTTTTCTGTGTGGGGCATGAAGGCCAGCGCCAGACCGACCGAGGCAGCGATGATCATCACAGAGAGGATGTTGCCCGATACGAAGGGGACAAGGATGTTATTGGGAATGACAGACAGGATGTGGTCATAGTAGGAGAGGGATTTGAAATTGTCCAGCGGCACCGCGGACTGCCCTTCTGTGAGAAGCTCCATGGGCAGGTTGCCCGGAGAGACCACGAGGTAGAGGCCCAGGCCGATGCCTGCGGCACAGATGGTGGTGACCAGGGTGTATACCACGGCGTGGCAGAAAATGCGCCCCGTTTCCCGGTTGCCTCCCAGCTCGGCCAACGTGGTGATCACCGCCAGGGTGATGGTGGGGATGGCGATAAACTGGAAGAGCCGGGTGAAGACCGTCGCCACGAAATTGAAAAGCTCATTCAGGGGACCAATACCCAGCCAGCCGAGGATTCCCCCCAGAATCAATGCACCGAACCAGAGCAGAAACTGCCGCCCCTGGTTTTTGGGCCGGTTCTGCCGTATCGCTTCCTGTGCGGTTTCCCGAACATGATTCTGTTCCTGTGTGTTGCTCATGGTAGCGCCTCTTTCTTATGTATACACTAATAAAGCGAATAAATAAGATATTTGGTATCTTATTCGTGTATTATTATAACACATAAAGTGATTAATAAAAGAAAAACCATAAGTTTTTACAAAATTTTTGCATCGGAAGGAAATGAAACCGCATACGCCTGGGCGGCCCCGGAAAGGGGCATAAAAATCCCCGGCACGGAGTAACCCGTACCGGGGATGGATCATAGCCTTTTGGAAAGGGATCAGGCCTGGCCCGCTTCCATTTTCTCTTTCTTTGCCTTCAGCTGGTCATCGTAGGATTTTTGGATGCGCTCGTAATTTTCCCGCCGCTCCCGGGCGTCGCGCTCGGTCTTGGCGAAGAGTTCCTCTGCTTTGTCCGGGAAGAGGGTGGCCAGACTGGAGAAGCGCACCTCGCCCATGAGGTAGTCCCGGAAATTGCCCTTCGGAGGACGGCTGTCCAGATGGAAGGGGTTCTTGTCCGCTTCGAGGAGGGCCGGGTTGTACCGCCAGTTGCACCAGTAGCCGCATTCCACCGCTCGCTTCTCTTCTTCCTGGCTCATGCTCATGCCTGCCTTGAGGCCGTGGTTGATGCACGGCGAATAGGCGATGATCAGGGACGGGCCGGGATAGCTTTCCGCCTCGGTGATGGCCTTGATGGCCTGGTTCATGTCTGCCCCGAGGGCAATCTGAGCGACATAGATATACCCATAGGACACAGCGATCATGCCCAGGTCCTTTTTCTTTGTCTTCTTCCCCGAAGCAGCGAATTTGGCGATGGCTGCGGCGGGGGTGGACTTGGAGGACTGGCCGCCCGTGTTGGAGTACACCTCCGTGTCGAGAACGAGCACGTTGATGTCCTCGCCGGAGGCCAGCACCTGGTCGAGGCCGCCGAAGCCGATGTCGTAGGCCCAGCCGTCGCCGCCGAAAATCCACTGGCTCCGCTTGATGAAGTGGTCCTTCAGGTCAAGGAGCTCCTTGTATTCGGGGTGAGCGGCCACCTCCGCCCGGAGGGCTGCTTCGAGCTTCTGCGCCCGATCTCTTGTGCCTTCGCCGATATCCTTGCTGGCGAGCCATTCCTCCATGACCGCGCGGGTGGATTCGTCCGCTTCGGGCAGGAGGGCGGTGAGGCGGTTGGCCAGGCGTTCCCGGAGCTTGGCTTCGCCCAGGTACATGCCCAGACCGAATTCGGCGTTGTCCTCAAAGAGGGAGTTGGCCCAGGCGGGGCCGCAGCCGTCTCTGTTGACTGTGTACGGGGTGCACGGGGAGCTGGCGCCGTAAATGGAGGAGCACCCCGTGGCGTTGGCAATATTCATGCGGTCGCCGAAGAGCTGGGTGACCAGGTGGACGTACGGGGTCTCGCCGCAGCCCGCGCAGGCACCGGAAAATTCAAAGTACGTGGGCTCAAACATGGCGCCGCGGATGGTGTTTTTATTGACGGGGTTCTTCTTGGGAGACAGGGTGAGGGCATAATCCCAGAGCTTCTGCTTTTCCAGCTGGGTCTCAATGGGCTTCATGACCAGCGCCTTGTTTCTTGCGGGGCAGGTGTTGACGCAGATGCCGCAGCCGTAGCAATCCTGAGGATCGATGACGATGCGGTACTTGAGGCCTTTCACCGGTCCCTGGAAATCGCGGACGATGAAGCCCTCCGGCGCCTGCTCCGCTTCCTCCGCCGTGGCCAGAATGGGCCGGATGGTGGCGTGGGGGCACGAGGCGGCGCACTGGTTGCACTGGATGCAGTTTTCCGGAATCCATTCAGGGACGCTGATGGCGGCGGTGGGGCGCTCGTACTTCGACGTGCCCGCAGGGAAGGTGCCGTCCTCCATGCCCTGGAAGGTGGATACGGGGAGGTCATCCCCCTCCTGGCGGTTCATTACATCGCACACATTGGCGATGAACGGCGGCCGGTCCACGAGCTCAAGGGTGCCGCCGGTGGTGGCGTGGGCCCATGCTTCCGGCACAGGAACTTCCACGGGGGCGGTCACGCCCGCGTCGACAGCGGCGTTATTCATATCCACCACGTCCTGCCCCTTGCGGCCGTAGGAATGCTCATTGGCTTCCTTCAGGTACCGTACCGCGTCCTCCACGGGAATGATTTTCGTGAGGGCAAAGAAGGCGGACTGCATGATCATGTTAATGCGGCTTCCCAGTCCGAGATTTTCCGCGATTTTGAACGCGTCCATGATGTAGAACCGGGCGTGGAGCCGGGCGAGCTTGCGCTTCATCATGGCGGGGAGCATGGCATCGAGCTCCTCGGGTGTCCAGTGGCAGTTCAGAAGGAAGAGCCCTCCTTCCTTGAAGCCCCGGAGGAGGTCATACTTGTACACGTACGACGGGCGGTGGCAGGCGATGAAATTGGCCTTCCGGATGAGGTAGGGCCGACGGATGGGGTCCGGCCCGAAGCGGAGATGGGAAATGGTGACGCCCCCGGATTTTTTGGAGTCGTACGCAAAATAGCCCTGGGCGTACATGTCCGTATGGTCTCCGATGATTTTGATGGCGTTCTTATTGGCGCCTACGGTGCCGTCCGATCCGAAGCCCCAGAATTTGCACGACACGGTGCGGTCGGGCATTTCCGGCACGGGCATCGGGGAGAGGGAAAGGTTGGTCACATCATCCTTGATGCTCAGAGTGAAGTTGTGCCGCGGCTGGTCCGCCTTCAGGTGCTCGTACACCGCCATGATGTCCTCGGGCATCACGTCCTTGGAGCCCAGACCGTAGCGGCCACCGCAGACGCGGATATCGAGACCGGCGGAGGCGACGGCGCTCTGCACGTCGAGCCAGAGCGGTTCGCCCAGCGCCCCGGGCTCGCGGGTGCGGTCAAGCACGGCAATTTTCTTCACGGTGCCGGGAAGGGCGGCGAGGAAATCCTTTGCGGAGAAGGGGCGGTACAGGTGAACATTGACGAGCCCCACCTTTTCGCCGTGGGCGTTAAGGGCGTCTGCCACATCCCTGACAGTGTCTGCGGCTGAGCCGATGACGATGATGACCCGGTCGGCGTCCTCTGCGCCGTAGTAGTCAAAGAGATGGTACTGCCGGCCGGTAAGGCGGGCAATTTCATCCATGTATCCCTGCACGATGGAGGGGAGGGCCAGGTAGTACGGGTTGGCTGCCTCACAGTGCTGGAAGTAAATGTCCGGATTTTCTGCTGTGCCGCGGACGACCGGATGATTGGGAGAAAGCGCGCGGGCGCGGAAATCGGCGAGAGCCTTCTGGTCAACGAGGGGCGCCAGATCGCTGTAGGGGATTTCCTCCACCTTCTGGATTTCATGGCTCGTGCGGAAGCCGTCAAAGAAATTGATGAAGGGAACCCGCCCCTTGATGGCGGAGAGATGGGCTACCGCAGCGAGATCCATGATTTCCTGCACATTGGATTCGGCGAGCATGGCGCAGCCTGTGGCGCGGGCGCTCATCACGTCCTGGTGGTCGCCGAAAATGGAGAGGGCGTGATTGGCCAGGGCGCGCGCCGCGATGTGGAACACCCCGGGCAGGAGCTCCCCTGCCGCCTTGTACATGTTGGGGATCATGAGAAGCATGCCCTGGGACGCGGTGTACGTCG
This sequence comes from uncultured Dialister sp., assembly GCA_964587685.1. GTDB lineage: Bacteria > Bacillota > Negativicutes > Veillonellales > Dialisteraceae > UBA1822. Next base: position 10,819 of record CAZPLS010000005.1, on the reverse strand, counting down.
TGGTCAGTGCTCCGCTCTGGAGAGATCCGTGAAACGCGCCGGCGGCGCCCCCTTCAGACTGCATCTCCACAACGCGGACCGTATCGCCGAAAATGTTTTTCCTTCCGTGTGCGGCCCATTCATCCACAGACTCTGCCATGGGAGATGAAGGCGTAATCGGGTAAATTGCGGCCACTTCGGTGAATGCGTAGGAAATGTACGCTGCAGCTGTGTTGCCGTCCATGGTTTTCCTTTGTCTCATGGAAGTATACACCTCTTTCTTTTCCTCTTTGAAAACATTTGCGCATGGGGCAGAAATTAGGTACAATAGACTCATGATAAATAGGCATAGGAGCTTCACATTATTTCATAAACCAAAAATGAAATCCTCTGCCTGCCCTGTTGTAGTACTTTTTATTATACGAGATGGAGAGAAATTGTACAAGGAAGGGCAGAGAGGAGCAGGAAAACATTTGTCGTAGGAGGTGCATCTACGAATGGATTACAGACATTTGAAGTATTTCCTGGAAGTGGCTTCGCAGAAGAGCTTCAGTAAGGCGGCGCGGAATCTGCACATTTCTCAGTCGGCGATCAGCCGCATGATCAAGTCGCTGGAGGATGAAATGGGCGTGACGCTGTTCACTCGCAATGCAAAAACGGTGGAGCTCACCGCACCGGGGACCATTTTTCTGAACTACGCCAAACGCTGCGTCTTTTCCTTCGAGCACCTGAAATCAGATTTTGAAAATGAATTCAACCTGAAGCAGGATACCATTGAAATCGGGCTGCCGCCCATCACGGACGCCCATGTATTTGCCAAGCTGCTGGGGGAATTCAAGAAAACCTACCCGCAGATCGAAATCAAGCTCTACGAGCACGGATCCAAAATTGTGGAATCGTCCGTGCAGGAGGGCATCATCGATGTGGGGATTATCTGCACCATCCCCAACAAGGATTTTGAATCGTTCTTCTTGTCCAATGACGATGTGTGCGTGGTCATGCCCCGGGAATGCCCCATGACAGAGCACAAGCTGGTGCCCATGAAGCTTCTCGCCGATTATCCCCTCGTGCTTTATCGGGACGATTTCAACATGCACGACGATATACTGAACACGTGCAGCAAGATCGGCTTTGCACCAAAGGTGGTGTTTGAGACGAGCCAGCGGGAGCTCATGATTCAGACCGTGTCCTCCGGTCTCGGCGTGGCCCTCCTGCCCAGCCGGCTCTGCCCGCGGAATCACGACGACAGTCCCGTGGTGGTGCGCCGCCTCACTGAGCCGGAAATGACCCATCATTTGTACGCCATCTGGAAAAAGGGACGCTACCTCTCCAGAGCGGCCCGGCTGTGGATTGAATTCACAAAGAGCCACCTGTCCATTCTCAACGCAGACCGGCCCTATGACGTGTAGTCATGAAGGACGGTTCCTGCGCAGGGACAGCCAAGTGCTTCTCCGCATCCACAGCGGCACTGGTGCTGCTTGCTTCCTGGCAGGAAACGCCGATTGCCAGACTGCAGGAACGGATGAGGTACGTGGAGCCGGACGGAGGAGCAGTGGGAGGTATACGGCAAGTGATTGGCCCGAGACTATTCGGGCTTTTTCTTTTTCCGTGCATATTGGCTTTTCGCGATGCGGTTGGTGATGCGGCGGATTTTTACCTGCCGCCGGGCGGTCTTGCCCGCTTTGCATGGTACAATCCCGCTTTGCATGGTACAATAAAAGAATAAAAATATAGAATATACACACTTTTATATACACAGAGGGAACAGAATGACGCTTTTACAATTGCAGGGACTTTTTATGACCATGAGTCTGTGGGATGTTCTGGATATTCTCGTGGTCGCTTTTTTCCTGTACCGCATTTACATGCTTATCCGGAACACGCGGGCCACCTCGCTGGTAAAGGGGATGGCCGTTCTGGGGGTGCTCACCCTCTTTTCGGGGTGGCTGGATCTTCATGCCGTGTCGTGGGTGCTGGAAAAGCTCATGGCCATGCTCATTGTGGCGCTGCCGATAGTGTTCCAGCCGGAGCTGCGCTGGGCGCTGGAGCAGATCGGACGGGGAAAGTTCTATATGACCTCCAGCGTGGTGAGCGACGCGGACCGCGCCTCCGTCATTGACAATGTGGCCGAGGCGGCGGAGGTGATGTCGAAGAACCGGGTGGGGGCCCTCATCGTGTTTGAGCGCTCCACCGGGCTTGACGATTACATCGACACGGGCATCCGCATTGAAGGGGTGGTCACCAAGGAGCTTCTCGGCAATATTTTTATCGTAAACACGCCCCTCCATGACGGGGCGGTGATCATCCGGGACAATCGGATTATGGCGGCGGGGTGCCTGCTGCCCCTCACCCGGGACCGGTCCCTCTCCTCTGAGCTGGGGACGCGCCACCGGGCAGCTATTGGCCTCTCTGAAATGTCCGACTGCGTGGTGGTGGTGGTGAGCGAGGAAACGGGTACCATCTCCTACACCTACGGCGGGCACATTTACCGCCACATTGACGGGGAAACCCTGCGGAACCGCCTCCGGTCCTTTATGATGACCAACCGGCGCCATGTGGGCATGGTGAATGACATGTTTCAAAAGTGGAGGACCCAGAAATGAAGTATACGAAATTTCACTGGTGGATGCCGAAGGTCCTCTGTCTGGGAGCGGCCTGCGCGTTCTGGCTGTATGTAATGAATGAACAGAATCCCATCATGAGAAGCACCTACACCGTGCCTGTGGAGGTGCGCAACCTGGATCGCTCCCTTGTGGCGATGAATGTGCCCAATTCGGTGCGGGTGGATGTGAGCATGAACCGCAATGGCCTCATGCGCCTCCGGAGCGATGACATTCATGCCTATGTGGACCTGATGAATGTCACCGATGGGACCTATCCCAATACAAAAATCAATGTGAGCGTGCCGGAAACGGGAGAGGCCGTATCGGTGACGCCGGCTTATTTTGACATGGTCATAGATACCTATGCGGTGAAGTCTGTGCCCATCACGGTGAGCTTCTTCGGCAATCTCCCTGAGGGGTACCGGGCGGCGCTCCAGTCTGTCACGCCGTCGGACCTGACTGTGGCAGGGAGCAGCTCCCGCGTGGCCTCGGTGGATCGGGCCGTGGCGTCGGTGAATGTGACGGGCAAGACAGAGAGCTTTTCTGAGTTTGATTCCATCGCAGTGATGGATGGGGATGGGAGCACCGTGACGGGCATCGACGTGATGCCCATGCAGGTGCAGGTGTCCGTGGCGGTGACGGAGGAAATCAAGACGGCCAACGTGCCGCTTTCGGTGCGTGTGACGGGGCAGCCCGCAGAGGGCTTCACCGCGGGACGGCCGATGATACGGCCCGCGGCGGCCACCGTGACAGGACCGGAGAGCCGCCTGCGCAATCTGAAGAACATCCCTCTGGGAGAGATTGACGTGACCGATGCTTCGGCAGATGTGACAGCCCAGCTGCCGCTCGTCCTGCCGGAGGGCGTCGAGTCGGCTATCCAGGATGTGTTGGTTACCGTGCCTGTGGGGGAAGGCACGCCGGCGGAGCCCGCAGGGAATGACAGGGTCCATTGGGATATAAGCATAGAGCCATAGAATAAACGGGGAGGATAGATATGGTTAGGTTATTTGGTACTGACGGTGTGCGGGGCGTGGTCAATTCGACGCTTATGCCCGAATTGGCCTATCAGATGGGCCGGGCGGCAGGGGCCTATTTCTGCCGCACTGGCGGATCCCGGAGATTTCTCATCGGCCGGGACACCCGCATTTCCGGAAGCATGATCGAGGCGGCCCTGTCTGCAGGCCTTTGCTCATCGGGGGTCAGCGTGGATCTGGCGGGGGTCATCCCCACGCCGGGCATTGCCTATCTGACCCGGACGAAGGACTACGATGCAGGGGCCGTCATTTCCGCGTCGCACAACCCGTTTCCGGACAACGGCATTAAATTCTTTGACAGCTTCGGCTACAAGCTGCCCGATGCGACGGAGGAGGACATAGAAAACCTGCTCCGCCACATGGACGGACCGGACATTCCTCGCCCCACCGGGGAAGACATCGGCACCATCCATCACGTGCCGGAGCTGGCCGACGAGTATCGCAGGTACGTCCTTTCCACGGTGGATATGGATTTTTCGGGCATGAAAATTGTTACCGATTCGGCGAACGGCGCGGCGAGCTTTTACCTGCCGGGCATCCTGCGTACCCTCGGCGCGGATGTGACCGCCCTGTCGTGCAGCCCCAACGGAATCAATATCAATGACCACTGCGGCTCCACCCACATTGAAAATCTCCAGGAAATGGTGGTGCGCCTCGGAGCGGACTGCGGCATTGCCAATGACGGTGATGCGGACCGGTGCCTCTTCGTGGATGAAAAGGGACATGTTCTTGACGGGGATCACATCATGCTCATCAACGCCCTTCGCATGAAGGAAGAGGGGCGGCTCAAGGATGACATGGTGGTGGGCACGGTGATGAGCAATATGGGATTCGGCAAGGCCTTAGGCGCCTATGGCTGCCATACCGTGGCCACCCAGGTGGGAGACCGGTACGTGCTCGAGGAAATGCTCCGCCACGGCTATTCTATCGGGGGTGAGCAGTCCGGGCATATCATCTTTTCCGAATACAACACCACCGGCGACGGCCTCATTACGGCCATTCAGACACTTTCGGTGATGAAACGGGACGGACGCCCCCTGTCCGATCTGGGCGCCCTCATGAAGGACTACCCGCAGATTCTGAAAAATGTGGAGGTATACAGCAAGAGCGACTGGGAAACGAACGAGCTCATTGCCGCGGCCATTGAAGCCGGGCGGGAGGAGCTCGGCAGTGACGGGCGCCTCCTGGTGCGCGCCTCCGGGACGGAGCAGCTCATCCGCGTCATGGGCGAGGGCCCCTCGGAGGAGCAGCTCGAGCGAATTGTGGAGGACATCGCCTCCGTCATTGACCAGGAGCTTGGCGTGAGCCATCAATAAAAAAACACCCCGACTGGGGTGAAGGACTCCCTTGTGGCAGCAGCCGGAGGGAGTCTTTTCATGACCTGGATCAGAGCCGGTCGTGGAGGAGGGAGGGAGAAAGAACCTTCATGGCCTTCAGCACCGCGTAGGCGATGGCGCAGCCCGCGCCGCAGGAAACAGCGAAGAGGGAGATGTAGAAGAGCGCTCCCGTGTCGGATCCGAGAAGGAGCCGTGCGATGGGCCAGGACGCCAGGCCGCCCAGAAGGGAGGTGCCGATGAATTCCCCCGTCACGGCGCACCAGAGTTTCCCCGTCCGGCGGTAGAGCCACCCCGAGAGAAAAGCGCCGATCATGGAGCCGGGGAAGGCAAGGAGGCTCCCTGTACCGGCCATGTTCCGTATGAGGGAGGCGGCGAAGGCGGCAGCCACGCTGTACCGCGTGCCGGCGAGGACAGCGAGAAAAATATTGACCATGTGCTGTATGGGAAAGGCCCGGGTCACGCCGAGGGGGAAGGAAAAGACCGGCGAAAGAAGGGCCACCGCCGCGGTCATGAGGGCGGAGAAGATGAGCTTTCGAAGCGTAAGAGATTCCATGCCATGGGCTCCTTTGCAGAATGTACTTCCAGTATAGCATATTTCAGAAACGCAGGGAGGTACCTCTCCGCGTCCAACGCAGCCGTCATAGGAAATCGCTATGTTACTTTTTCCGGAAACATGCTATGCTATATGGCGGTAATTTATTGTAAATCAGAGGAGGAACGCTATGGAAAGACGAGTGATTCATGTGGAGGAGCGTCTGCCACTCCTGCCCACCATTCCATTGAGCCTGCAGCATTTGTTTGCCATGTTTGGCTCCACTGTGCTCGTGCCGTTTCTGCTCCATGTGGATCCGGCGACGGCCCTGTTTATGAACGGCATAGGCACGCTGCTGTATCTGTGGATCTGCAAATGGCGCCTTCCGGCGTACCTGGGGTCAAGTTTTGCCTTTATTTCTCCTGTGCTGGCGGTATGCGGCACTGCGGGCATGACCTACGGCGACGCCCAGGGCGGGTTCATCGCCTTCGGCCTCGGGTTCATCCTGCTGGCCTTTCTTGTGGATAAAATCGGAACAAAGTGGATTGACGTGCTTTTCCCGCCGGCGGCGATGGGCTCCATCATTGCCATTATCGGGCTGGAGCTGGCGCCGCTGGCCATGGATATGGCCGGCTACATGGGCGAGGTCCAGGGCATGACCAATGAGACGGCCATGCTCATTTCCACCTTCACCCTGGTGGTGACCATCCTGGCATCCATCCTCGGCCGCGGGTTTATCGGAATCATTCCCATTCTCATCGGTGTGATTTCCGGCTATGCCCTGTCCTTTTTCCTGGGCGTGGTGGA
>CAZPLS010000005.1:0-4427 GCA_964587685.1 uncultured Dialister sp. | reverse complement strand
ACCTATGGGGAAAATATGGGCGTCATGGCTATGACCCGCGTGTACAGCACCTGGGTTCTTGGCGGGGCGGCGGTCCTGGCCATTTGCTTCTCCTTCATGGGAAAGGTATCCGCCCTCATCCATGCCATTCCCACGCCGGTCATGGGCGGCGTGTGCGTGCTCCTCTTTGGATTCATCGCTGCGTCCGGCATCCGCATGCTCATTGAGGAGAAAGTCGATTTTACCGATTCCAGGAATCTGATTCTGAGCGCGGTCACCCTGATTTCCGGCCTTTCCGGTGCGGCGGTGGTGCTTGGGCCGGTGCAGCTGAAGGGGATGGGGCTGGCCACGGTGGTCGCCATGGGGCTCTCCCTGGCGTTCCTCCTTTTCCATAAATTCCATATGGATAACGACAGCAAGTAAAGGAGCTCCCATGGAAGAAATGAATGAATTGTTTTACCGGGACCCGTATTGCCGTGTTTTTGAAGCGGAGGTGCTCGCCTGCACGGCGGCGGCAGGGCACTGGGAGATTGTGCTCACCGATACCGCCTTTTATCCGGAGGGCGGCGGGCAGCCGGCAGACCAGGGCGTGCTGGGCGGTGTGCGCGTGCTGGATGTACACCGCAGGGGCGGCGCAGTCGTTCATATGACGGATGGCCCGCTCCCCGTGGGAGAAACCGTGCGGGGTGAGCTGGACTGGATGCGCCGGTTTGACCACATGCAGCAGCATTCAGGGGAGCACATTGTATCCGGTCTCGTTCACGGCAAATTCGGCTATGACAATGTGGGCTTCCATTTGGGCGACCGGGTGGTCATCGATTTCAACGGAGAAATGTCCTGGGAGGACGCGCTGGACATAGAGCGCATGGCCAACGCTGTCATCTGGGAAAATAAGGAAAGCCGCATCCTCTGCCTTGCAGGAAAGGAGCTGGATGCCATAGCCTATCGGAGCAAGAAGGCGCTCTCCGGCACGGTGCGCCTCGTGGGATTTGACGGGGCGGATCTCTGCGCGTGCTGCGGCACCCATGTGGCGCGGACGGGTGAAATCGGGGTCATCAAAATGCTTTCCCTCATCCGCCACCGCGGCGGGGTACGGCTGGAGATGCTCTGCGGCCGTCGGGCCATGGCGTACCTGGACGCGGTCTATGAGGACAGCACAGCGGCGGCGCGGGCTCTCTCCACCGTGCCCGGCGAGACCGCTCCGGCCATGGCGCGGGAACGGGAGCAGGCCGCGGCGGTGCGGCAGCAGCTGGCGGCGGCGCGGCAGGCCTATTTTCGCCTTCTGGCGCAGACGCTGCCTGAGACCGGGCTGGCGGTAGCCTTCGAGACCGGGCTGTCCATGCGGGAGCTCCGGGACGGGGCAGAGGTGCTGGCCCGCACAGGCCATGCCGCGGCGTGGCTTCTTCTCTCCGGGGAGGAACGGCAGTATCAGTACGTGCTCTTCTCCGCCGACAGGGACGTGCATGCCCTCGGACGGGCGCTGAACGAACGCCTCCACGGGAAGGGCGGTGGAAAAGACGCCGTGCAGGGGCGGTTTGCCGCGTCGGAGGAAGAAATCCGCCGGGCGGCGGAGACATTGGCGCCGCAGTACCTGTAAGCCATGGATATTGAGGTCGTTTTTAAGGATGTGCGCGGCATGTACATCCGCGTGCGCCGGGACAGAACCATAGGGGTGACCGTGCCGCGGGGCACGCCCGAGGCGGTGTGGCGGTCCTTCGTTGAATCTCGCCGATCCTGGATGGAGGCGGCCCTGGCCAAAATGCCTGAGACGCACCGCTTTGACTGGACGGACGGGGAGGTGTACTGGCTTCTCGGCCGCCGGGTGGTGCTCCGCCTGCGGGAGGGCCGGGAAAATGACTGTCATATTGAGGGAGACCGGGCGGTGATGACAGTGAGAAGCGCCCGGACGGACCGGGAGGCCCTTCTGGCGGAATGCTGGCGGCGGGAGCTTACCGCCGTTATAGAAGACCTCATTGCGGACTGGGCGCCCCGCATGGGGGTCGCTCCCGCAGGATTTACGGTACGCCGCCTCCGGAGCCGGTGGGGGAGCTGCCAGCCCCGAACGGGGGCGCTCACCTTTTCCCTGGACCTGTCGGCCAAGCCCGTGGCGTGCATCGAATCGGTGGTGGTGCACGAGCTGAACCACCTCATCGAGCCCTCCCACAGTCCGCGCTTCCACGCCCTCATGACGGGCTGGCTTCCTGACTGGAAGCAGAGGAAGCGCCGCCTCGAAAGCTTTCCCCGGATATTTTCCTGAGCAGGCATGAAAAATCCCTCCTTGCGGATGGTTCGCAGGGAGGGATTTGCATTTATGGTCAGGCCTGGGCCTCAATGAAGGCCGTGGGTTCCGGGACGTGCTCAGGAATCTGGTTGTTTTCCCGGAAGTACTGCTGGATGTAATTGATAAAGATGGACACGGGGGTGGAAATGGTCATGGCGTTCTTGCAGATCAGGTGAATGGGGCGGTAAATGGGGCATCCATCCTTGTCCCGGAGGACCTGGCGGTACACGCTGGGGCTGCATTTGGGCAGCAGGTCCGCAGGGATGATGGAATGGCCCAGCCCGGCATTCACCAGCTCCACGCAGGTGAGGCAGTCATCCACGGCGAGCATGAACTGGGGGGGATCGCCCACATTCTGGCGCCACCACTTGGTGCGCGTTTCATCCAGGCCGGGGTCCGAGCGGTATCGGATGGTGGGCTGCATACGCAGCACCTCCTTCTGGATGGGGCCGGCAGAAATGAGGTACATGAGAGGGTTGGCAAGCAGGATATCCATCCCGGGCCAGTCCTGGTTGCCCCGGATAATGGCAAGCTGCAAGTCCTCCTTTTTCACCAGCTTGATGAGCTGGTCGCTCGCCATGGTGGTAAGGGAGAGCTCAATATCGCTGTATTCATCCACAAAGCGCTTCAGCAGGGCTGGCATGTGAGATTGTGTAAAGGAACGGCTCGCACCGATGCGGAGCACCCCCGAAATGGTATTGGGCTCGTGGGTGACAAAATTTTTCATATCCTGGTAACGCTGGAGTTCCTTTTCGGCGTAGGAAAAGAGGCGGTCTCCCGCGTCCGTGAAATGGACGCCCTTATTCGTGCGGATAAAGAGGGGCACACCGATTTCCTTTTCCATCTGATCCAGCCGGTACGTAAGGGACGGCTGGGTCATGAAGAGGCGCTTGGCCACCTTGTTGATGCTCCGTTCCTCCCGCAGATAAATCAGAATCTTCCAGTCCGTATTGTTCATGCTTCAACTCCAGTAAAAAGAATACTTTGGATACTTCATAAAAAAATTCTATTCATAGAATATTTTTATTATTATACCATACTTCTTTCCGTGGTGAGGGCGGAAAATTTGAGTGCCGTTCTCCGGGGCGGGAAGGAATGCTATGCGCCCTCCCTTTGTGGTACACTAAAGGCAGGAATTGCATGCAAAGGAGGGATGTACATGCGCATAGTATGGAAGGGGTTTCTCATTCTGGCCGCGGTTCTTTTTGCGGCATGGCCCGTCTATGGGGCTGACCGGGCAGCGCCGTATTTTGAAAACACACGGACCGTGCTCCTTCTCCCCGCAGCGGGGCAGAGCGGAACGGCGGCATCCTTTCTGGATCGGGAAATGAAGCGCATTTTCCGGTATCCCTACTACCGGGTGATTTCTCCAACAGAGCGCCCGGCCGGGCCGGAGGCCATGCGGGCTGACGCCGTTTCCGCCGGGGCGGACATAGCGGTGCAGCCGGTGGTGGTGAGATTTGACCAATACGGGCGCTACCCCATGTTCGGAGACCGGGACCCGATCATCACCACCCACGCAGAGCTGGCCATTTACTACTGGGAAGAAGGCATGGACGAGACGGCGCGCATCAGCACGCGCTATTTCAACGTGGAAATTGAAGGAATGGACACAAGGCCCGCGTACATTCTCGACAGAATGTGGAACCGCCTGAAGAAATCCTTTCCCTACCGCCGCATTCCCACGGACCGCAGCCGGAATCTCTCAGGCGAGGTGACGGCGCCGGGCGAGACAGCCGGTGAAGCAGAGCCCGCCAGCGAGGAAAACGAGACCGAAGGAGAAGCTGCATAATCACATGGCAAAGGGCGCAGAATGGCGCCCTTTAACGCGCGCATTTTTTGTCAAAAAATTTTTTGAAACCTATAGGCTATGACAGGGCGTGTCCAGGCGTATCCGTATAATGAAGGCAGAAGGGAAAAAAAGGAAGACTCGTTGGTACGGATAAAGGAGATGAGGAAGATGCAGATTGCAGAAGAGCAGGTGCGGGAGCTGCGCCAGGTCATAGCCAGATTTTCAGACGCAGAATTTACCGATAGGGAATTGCGGACCATTATTACCACCTGTATCCGCTCGGCGGGGCGGCTCGGATATATCAGGATAAACCAGGAGAAATAAGGAAACCGGACGGTTTTTCATCGCGGAGGAGAAAGGCGTATAATGAAAAAA
>CAZPLS010000004.1:38372-44089 GCA_964587685.1 uncultured Dialister sp. | reverse complement strand
GACAAGACAAAACCCGGACATGGTCCGGGTTCTTTTGTTTTTATTCGTCTTTCTTGTACCAGAACGGCCGCAGGAAGTGGAGGCGGCAGGGCTCGCCTTCTTCCGGGCCCTTGTCGCGGCGTCCGATCTGGACGCGCACCTCTTCGTCGCCTATCTTCACGAGGTAGTCGATGATTTCTCCCAGGAAGGCCTTGCGCGCTACCACGCCGTGTACGCCCATGGGATCGCTCTCTGAAACGAACTGGATTTCCGTGGGTCGGCTGGCCAGGACAAATTCGGACTCTCCCCGCATGCGTTCGGGGATTTCCATATCCGGCGGAATGGGCATTTCGGAGCCCTTGATGTGGGCCTTGCCGTCCTTCCACTCCACGGCAGTGAAGCTCGATACGCCGATGAAGCTGAATACGAATTTGTTCACCGGGTGATTGTAGATTTCCAGCGGTGAGGATATTTGCTGCATCACCCCCAGCTTCATGACAAGGATCCGGTCGGAGAGGGCCATAGCCTCTGACTGGTCATGGGTGACGTAGATGATGGAGAAGCCGTACTTCTTCTGCAGGTCCTTGATTTCAAAGCGCATTTCCTCCCGCAGGTGCGGGTCCAGGCTGGAGAGCGGCTCGTCGAGGAGCATGACATCCGGATTGATGGCCAGCGCCCGGGCCAGGGCCACGCGCTGCTTGCCGCCCCCGGAGAGGTCTGCCGGGCTGTTGTTGGCTGCGGACAGAAGGTTCGTCGCTGTGAGGGCGTCCTTTGTGCGCTGTTCAATTTCCGATTTGGGCAGCTTCCGCAAACGGAGAGGGAAAGCGATGTTTTCATACACAGACATGTGGGGCCACACGGCGAAGGCCTGGAACACCATGCCGAAGTTTCTGTTTTCCGGCGGGGTGTAGTGGTGCTTCTTCGGCGAGGAGAGGAGGCGGTCTCCCACCCAGACCTCACCGTCGCTCAGGTCTTCAAACCCCGCCACCATGCGGAGTGTGGTCGTCTTGCCGCACCCGGAAGGGCCGAGCATGGAGAAGCATTCCCCTTTTTCGATTTCAATATTCAGATTGTTGACGGCCGTTACGTCTCCGAAGCGCTTTGTTACATCGACCAGACGAACATAAGACATATCAAGCGCCTCCCTTCTTGCTGAACCGGCTAATCAGGATCTGGCTGCACACGATGAGAATCAGTGCAATGCCTGCCAGCGCAGTGGACATGACGGTCTCCCCGTCCTCATTGAGTGTGTAGATGGCCACACCAATGGTGCGCGTGGTGGGCGCATAGAGCATGATAGAAACAGTCAGCTCGCGGAGAGCAGGCAGGAAAATCAGGAAGAAGGCGGAAATCATGCCGGGCCGCACCAGCGGGATGACGATGTCCTTCAGGGACTGCCACATGGTGGCGCCGCACGACCGGGACGCTTCCATGAGGGAATCATGAACCTGCTCGAGGGCGGCGGAGTTCGCCTTCAGGGAGAAGGCCATGTACCGCGCGATGTAGGCCACCAGGATGATCCACACCGTATTGTACAGATTGATGCCGAACTGGCCGCTCCATGCGAGGATGACGCCGAGCGCGATAACCGCGCCGGGAACGGAGAAGGGCAGCATGCCCAGGAATTCGAGGATGCCCTTGCCGCGGACCTTCATTTTTACGATGACGTAGGAAATCATCACGCCGGCAAACATGGTGATGATCGCGGCGGCGAGGCCCAGGGTGACGCTGTTGAAAATGGCGTCCTTCGTGACTTCGTATTCAAAGAGGATGTACTTGTAATTATCCAGGGACAGATTCTCCCAGGTGAGAGGCAGCCCGTAGGTGCTCACGCCGCCCACGAGGAAAATGATAACCGTGGGAAGGAGAATGGTGAAGGCGATGTAAGCCAGGCAGAAGAAGAGCATCGGGTAGCGCAGGCCGCGGAGCTTGAGCTCCATGGGGCGGAAGCTCTTGCCGCCGATGATCTGGTAATGGCCCCGGCTCAGCACCTTCTGCTGCGCCCAGATGATGAGCGCCGCTGTCACCACGAGCACCGTGGCCAGCACCGTGCCGGTACGGATGGATTCAAAGCTGCCCCCGCTCTGGTGAATTTTTTCATAAATCAGCGTGGGGATGTTGTAGATACCCTGTTCGATGCCGAGGACGGCCACCGTGCCGAAATGCGCCATGGAATAGAGCATGATGAGGAGCGCCCCGGACATAATGCTGGGCATGACCAGGGGAATGGTAATTTTACGGGTGATGGTAAAGAGCCCGGCCCCGGAAATACGGGCCGATTCCTCCAGCGTGGGGTCCATGCGCTCCAGCGCTCCGCAGACCTGAATGAAAACGAAGGGGAAGAGGTACATGACCTCCACGGCGCTGATGCCCACGTAGCTGTAAATATTGAATACCGGATTCTCCAGGCCGAAGAGGTCCATCAGAAATACGTTGATGTACCCGGAATTGGGCGACAGGAGCATTTTCCATGCCAGAGCGCCGATGAAGGAGGGCAGCATGAAGGGCACAAGGAAGAGCCCCTTCATAAACCTTTTGTACGGCAGATCCGTGCGCGTGACGAGCCAGGCAAAAAAGGTGCCCACAATCGTCGAGCCTATGGTGGTCATGCCAGCGATAATCAGCGAATTGATCAGCGCCTGGAACGTATCCGGCTGCGTCAGCACGTTGTAGAAGTCCGTGCTGTTGAAGGAGCCTTCCACGAAAAAGGCGTTGAACAGAATCAGAAGCACCGGCCATGCCACGAAAACGATCAGAATGGCTATGGAGATGAAAAGAATGATCTGCGCAATGCCGAAGCCCGAGTCCTTCTTGATGGTTTCCTTACTCATACTTCTCCCACTCCTTCCAGCTCTTTCTTGTCAAACCAGAAGAGACTGCGGAATGTCACATAGCAGGTTTCCCCCTCCTGGAACATCAGGTTTCCACTGATCGCTTTGTGTGTTTCGATCTCCGTGCGGAGCGTCTCCCCGTCCACTTCAATCATGTAGTCCATGGAGGCGCCAAGGAAATTGGCCCGGCGAATGACGCCCTTCAGCCCCTTTTCTTCACGGCTGATTTCCACATCCGAGGGACGGAAGGCAGCCACCCAGTTTACGCCTGTGCCGGCAGCGGGCGCCTCCCAGGGAATTTCCTGATTCCCATGGCCCACGGTAAAACGGCCGTTTTCTTCCCTGACGGCAAGGAAATTGGCGATGCCCATAAATTTGAATACGAAAAGGTCCGCCGGTTTTTCAAAAATTTCATAGGGCGTGCCGATCTGCCGGATGTTTCCTTCCCCATCCATGATGGCAATCCGGTCAGAAATCGCCAGCGCCACCTCCTGGTCATGGGTTACGTACATGACCGTGATGCCGAATTTTCTCTGGAGCGCCTTGATTTCGAAGCGCATTTCCTCGCGCAGATTCGCATCCAGATTGGACAGCGGCTCGTCGAGCAGCATGACCGAGGGATCTCCCACCAGCGCCCTGGCGAGGGCCACGCGCTGCTGCTGCCCGCCGGAGAGCTCCGAGGGGAGGCGCTTCTCCAGCCCCGTCATGCCCACCACGTCGATCATGTTCATGACGAGCTTATCGATTTCCTCCTTCGGCCGCTTTTCCATTTTCAACGGATAGGCAATGTTTTCATACACCGTCATGTGCGGCCACACGGCGTAGTCCTGGAACACAATGCCCAGGCCGCGCCGCTCCGGCGGGACATAAGCGCCGCTGGCGCTGTCCGCCACCACCGTCCCATCCAATATGATGCGTCCCTGATCCGGGGCCTCGTGTCCCGCAATGAGCCGGATCAGCACTGTCTTGCCGCATCCCGAAGGCCCCAGGAGGGTGAAGCACTCCCCTTTTTGGATGGCCAGGTCCAGTCCCTTGTGCACCTGGTGGTTTCCGTAGGACTTCCAGACCCCCTCTACCCGAATGATATCTTCCATGCCGTCTCCTTTCTAAAATAAAACGGCGAAACGGGCATCCCCGCTCCGCCGTTTTTGTCAAACTTATTTTTTCTTCAGAATATCAGAGAAGGTCTTGATCGTGTCTTCCTTGGTATTGATGGCTTCGATGTAGTCAATCTTAATGGACTTCTCCAGCGCTTCCTTCGGCTTCGGCAAGTTGAATTCCGCCGGCATCTCCACATCTTCACGTACCGGGATCGTGCCCTCGTTGGCCACGTGAGTCTGTGCGTCCTTGCTCAGGAGGTAATCCACAAATTTCTGGGCAGCTTCCAGATTCTTCGTGTCCTTGAAAATGGCTACCGGGCTCGGGATAACGAGCAGTTCCGGCGGATAGCACAGCTTGAGATGCGCTCCCTTGGCAATCTTTGCATTGGTGATGTAATCCACAGCGAGAGAAGCGGAGAGCTCGCCCGAAGCGGTGTCGTCCACCACCTGACCGGAGCCCTTGCCGATGCGGCCGCCGTTGGCCTTGATGTCTTCAAAGAAGCCCCAGCCGAACTGTTTTTCCAGCAGGGCCACGCTCATGTAAGCCGTGCCGGACAGGGCGGGATCAGCGATACCGAACTTATTGGTAAATTCGGGCTTCATGAGATCCGACCACTGGGTCGGCTCTTCGGTGATCTTGTCCGTGTTGATGGCAATGCCCAGCGTGCCGAGACGGGCCGCGTGGAAGGAGCCGTCATAGTCATCGAAGGGATTGACCGTTTCCGCAAAGACAGGGCTCTGGTACTGGACCAGGATGCCTTCTTCCTTCATTTTGTAGAAATCCGGCACCTCGCTCGTCCAGATGATATCTGCCAGAATCTGGCCGCTCTGCCGTTCCGCGGCGATTTTTGCCATCAGCTTGCCTGCACCGGCAGACTGGTAGTCCACTTCAATGCCAGGATTCTGTGCCTTAAAACCATCTACAATGCCCTTGATGAGCGATTCCTTCATCGAGGTGTAGACAATCAGCTTCTGTCCGCCACCAGCGGCAGCCGCTTCCTCCTTCTTTTCGCCGCCGCAGCCGGTCACCGCCATCGCCGCCACCACAAGGCACGATGCGGCCAGAAGCAGTTTCTTTTTCAACATGGTAAAACCTCCTTGTTTTCCAGGCGCTCTGCGCCAACTTCCAGTAAAACTCGCCGTAAACATTTTTACGCACATTTTACATTCGCATATACTATATCACAAACGCAAGGTTGTATGCAATAAATTTCACCGCTTTAGCCTTTGCCCTCATGCTATAACGCAAAAAAGTAAACATTTATTCCACAAGAAAATCTTTTGCAGTATATCATTATTTGTGATAGGTTTTTGCATATTTTTTCCATGCCAACGAAAAGCCCCTGCCTCAGCAGGGATTTTTCATTGCCTCTATATGTCTGTTTTGCGCCCCTCTGCCGGCGGAACGCCCCTTCAGCTTCGTCCAAACATGCCGGTGATGCGCTGGAGCAGTTTGCCCCGGTTCCGGAAATCCAACCCGGTCCAGAGGCGGATGGCGGAATATTTCACGAAGAGCACGCTCCCTATGATGCTGGGCTCGAGTGTCACGGGGAGTTCGTTGGCCAGCTTCTGCAGGGACGAGGCGAGCGCCTTGTCCTGAATATTTGAATAGTCAATGCGCATGCGGTCCTTGTCCTTCTGGATGGTGAAGCACTCCGGGTATTCCTGATAAAATTCCCGGATCGCCCGGATGGCCTTCTCTCCCTTGGTATAATCCCCCATGTAGTCCGTCCACGTAAAGGGCGCAAGGGACGGGTGCAGCGAAAGGCCCGTGCTCCGTATGACCGCAGTGAGCACCTCGTAGCCC
>CAZPLS010000004.1:28636-38272 GCA_964587685.1 uncultured Dialister sp. | reverse complement strand
CAGAGCCTTCACGGGGATGTTTTGCAGCGCCTTGCCGAACATGAGGTGCTGCCCCGTCCGGACCAGGGAGGATTTGCCCCCATTCTTCGGTCCCCGGAGGAGGAGGTACATGGGGAAGTACTTGCCCACCGAATTGGCGGGGGTATAGCGGCTGTACTCGAGGCGCAGCCGGGCCATGAAGGGAGAGAGGAACATGTACAGGAGTGTTTTCCAGTAGGTGGTCTTCAAATGCTCCGTGTCTCCCGTGAAGGCATTGCACCCATCGATGTACCGGTACAAACATTCAATATCGCTCTTCACGCTCTCCGGATCAACCTGGAGTGACCAGTCCCTGCCGGCGAAGGACACGGTGTGGTGTACGTAGTCAATGACAAATTCCGGATTGATGATCATCCGGTCCTTTTTGTCCTCATACGCCTTCTTCATGTAGGCCTTCATTTCCTTGATCTTTTTGGGCCGCAGTAAAATCATCCCATTGCTTCCCGGGCGGAGGCGCGTGTGAGCCAGCCGCTCCGCCCACTCATCGGACTTTTTGTTCCGCGCAAAGGCATACTCCATCTCGCGAAGGTCCTGCTCATCCGGGGGCGCGGGGTTCTCCCCGCTCTCCTTCGCCACGGGATACCCATCAGCGGCGCCGGGAAGGGCCGGCAGGGCTTCTCCCGATGCGCCCTCCCCGCTCCCCTCGGGCGCCTCCGGTCCGTCCCTCCCCACGGCGGGAGCGATGACGATGGCCGAATCGGTTTGAATCATCTTTTTGAACAGGGGCAGGTCTTCAATGTTGTTTCCCGATTCGTCAATGGGCCGGGCCTTCACGCTCACCTCGACGGAGGAGGCGCGGCGCAGCTTTTCATAGAGTCCCATGAAATGGTCAAACAGGGCGGAGTCGTCCTCGCAGAGGTAGATTTCCTTCTGCCGGCTCGCCCAGGCCTGGGTGGAAAAGTTGGCCGATCCGAGGATAAGACGCGTCCGGCCCGCATCAGACCGAAGGAGGTACACCTTGGAGTGAATCTGCTCATTGGCCACGTACACCCGGAAGGTACCGTCCTTCACGCGGGACTGGAGGTAGGCGCTGCTGCACACGGAGGCGAGGGAAAATTCCTGCTCCGCCAGAAGCTCTGCCAGGTTCTGTTTGATGGGGCTGGTGCTGCCGATGATCATATCGCCCCGCCTGACCAGCTGCATGGCCTTCTCCACCTGGGGAATGCCCACGGAGAAGGTGATCACATGGAGCTCGTCAAAGCCCGTGAACAGGGTCTGCCACTCCATATCCTCCACACCGGTGAGCTTCATCTGGTATACAGGAATGGTGTGTACCGCCGGCACAGCGGCCTGGGCCTGTACCTCCCTGTCATCGCCAAATAAGCTGCCGAACATATCCGTCTCTGTGGTCTTCATGGTTCTCCCTCCGCCGTTCCCGTTTATTTTGCCTGCCCGATTTTTTCATCATCCGCGGCCTCTTTTTGCATTGTAAAAATATCCCTGCCCCCTGTCAACAAATGGGCGGATGCGCCAAACTTTCCGCGCCGCGCATAAAAAGCCCCTTCCAAAGAGGATATGCTCTGTCTCCGGAAGGGGCTGATTATTCATTCTGTGTCCCGGGGCAGGATGATGAGGAACTCTGCCCGGGCCGTCTCATTGTCAAAGGGGCTCCCCTTCACGGGGGTCACCACGGCGACCCGAATCGACGGCCGGAGGCGGCTGAGCTTTTCCGCCACCCCGAGGCGGTCCGCGCCGTGGAAATCGCCCTGCACGTGGAGGACCCGTGCGCCGGGGTGCGCGTCGAGCCAGTAGGCGATGCTCTCCGCCATGGCGTCGTCCTTGAGGCACTGGGCGCGGTACATGTCCTCCAGACGGTCCGGGTCCACAGGCATGCCAGCAGCGGCCGCCTCCTTCATGGTTTCCATGAACTTGTCCCGGTAAGAGCCGTGAGGCGCCCAGGTTCCCTCCGGGAGCCACTGCCGGTCCGCCTCGCTGATTTCGTCGAGGCTGCCTGTCTTTGCCAGCACGGCGGCGAGACGGCGGGGCACATTGGCGGCGATGACGGGAATCCCCCGCTCCCTTGCAAGCTCCACCATGTCCCGATAGTCGCTGTGGTACCGCGGCCAGGGGCGGGCGGCGGCGAGAAATTCCTCCTCCCCCACATCTCCTGCGAGGTACGCATCCAGCACGTCCTGCACATCCCGCTCAAACATTTCCAGAGAGAGGACCTGCCTGTCTCCGTGGAGATCGGAAAGGGCACGAAAGAGGGATGCCTCCAGCTCGTGAATGGGCGCGCTGTCGTGGAATTCCCCGAAGAGCACCGCGTCATAGGCGGACAGCGTCTCTGCCGCCTCCGCCACGTCCGCCGCCTGGTCCCGCGCCGTGTCCCAGAACACGGCTGCCGTCTCCGCCGCCGCCACCGAGGGCGGCACGAGGAAGCACACCGCGCCGGTGCAGAAGAGAGAGTGTCTCTTCATCAGAATCTCCACTCTGCGCCCACTCTCCAGAGCCGGCCAGGAATGTACATGTCGGGCATGTCGTCATTGAGGATGTTGTCCACGCCCACAAAGGTGGAAAGACTCTTGCTCCAGTCCTTGTTGATGGAAATATTCCACGTATGATAGCTGTAATTGTCGTCTCCGTCATAGTAATCGGACGTGAAGGCGTACCACAGCACGCCGGAGAGGGCATTTTCCTTGTTCTCCCTGTACCGGAGCTGCACGGTGCCGTAATTCCGCGCCCGGCCGGACACGCGGCTTCCATCGCTCTGGTCGATGGCGTCGAGGTAGTTCCAGGTACCCTTCAGGGTCCATCTGTCATTCAAATGGAAGCCCAGCTCCGTTTCCACCCCTTCCAGCTTTGCTTCGTCCACGTTGACGTACTGGTAATTGATCAGGCCCTGTCCGAAGGGATAGTACGCGGTGCTGATAAGGTTCGTCACCTTGTTCTTGAAGTACGATACCCTCGCAAAAGCGCTGCCCGCTTCCCCTTCAATGGCGAAGTCATAGCCCAGGGATTTTTCCGGCTGCAGGTCCGGATTGCCGTAGATCCAGAGGGGCATGCCCGACGGGGTGCCCTCGAATTCCATGTACAATTCACTGATGGTCGGGGCATGGTAGCCTCTGCCGTAATTGACCTTGAAGCGCAGGTTGTCCCGGGCCATGTAGGTCACGCCGATTTTCGGAGTGGTGTTCGAGCCGAAGGAATCGGAATAATCGTACCGCACGGAGGGAACAATGAGCCACTTCTCCGACGGCGTCCATTCATCCTGCACGTAGACGGCGCTGTAGTTGACCGATTCCTCTGACTGGGCCTTGGTCATATCGTTCACCGTAATGTAGGTGATGTCATCCCCGTTTTCTCTGAGCCGGGTCCCGCGGTACTTCACGTAGCGGTATTCCCCGCCCACGGTGAGACGGTGCGCATCGGACAGTCTCGTGGAGTCCCTCGTTTCGAGCACAAAGGTGTCGTACGTGGCCCGATCGAAGTCGTAAAACGCCCCCGTGCTGTAGTAGCTGTTCGAATCCTTGTCCAGGGTGTTGTAGTAGGCACGGATCATGAAGTCGCTCGCCTCCGTATTCATACGGTACTCGAGGGATACTCCTTTTCTCTCATCATCGTAATTGCTGTACCCATTGGTGGTGGAATTGTTCTGCCGCAAATGGTCCTTCATGTATTCCACATTGGCGATGAGGGAGCGCGTGTCGTTGAATTTGTACTCCCCGTCAAAGGCAAAATTCTGCCGGGTACCGTACTGCACGGTCTGATAGGAATCATTCAGGGAGAATTTCCTGATTTTCTGGAAATTCATATCAAAGGATCCATTGAATTTTCCGATCTGGCCGAAGTCATAGTGGTAGTAATTGTTCATCTGGCGGCTTCCCGTATTCACGCCAATAGCACCGCCTGCCTCCTCTGGGCGTTTGGTGATGATATTGATAACCCCACCGAGGGCGTCGGAGCCGTAGATGGCGCTGGCGCTGCCCCGGATGATTTCAATGCGCTCCACGTTGCTCAGACTGATACGGCTGAGCTCGTACACGTTGGTCGTCTCCGTGGTATCCTCACCAGCGATGCGCCGCCCATTCACCAGGAGCAGGGTGTGGTACGTGTTCATCCCGCGGATGCTCACCGCCGAACCGGTCATGCCCGCTTCATTCACATCCACATTTGTCGCAAGAGCCAGCGCGCTTCGGAGATCCTGCGCCCCCAGCGCTTTGATGTCCTCATGGGTTATGACTTCTACGGCGACCGGTGTCTCCTTGACAGTCTCCTCCGTCCTTGTGGCGGTGACGACCACCTCATCGAGCTGGAACTCCGCGGCCGATGCCGTTCCCCAAAGGGATGCGAGCAGCGCTGCCGCCATGGCTGCCCGTGCCATGCGATGACAATGTGCTTCCATTTTCTTCCTCCTTTTTGAAGAAAATAATCGTATGCACCATCCAGGTGCAAAGGAGGATGCCATATCCTCCTGATAAGTACAAATGACCGCCTCAGGCGGCCCGGACTTTGCAGCCCGCCGGGACGCCGAATGGTTTCGGTCCCCCGGCCGGCGGCAAATGCCGGCCAACGTGTCATTCCTTCTTTTCCATCGCTTTTTCCATCATGGACTTCATCATGTCCACCCCCATGCTCCGCGCCGCCATTTCAATCATGGCAGGGGGCATATTCTCCAGCATGGCCCGGATATGGGGCGGCATGCGGGACGCCATCATTTCCGCCGCTTCCTTGTCTACCTCCGCCATACGGCAGATCGCTTCAACCACCGAGGAAGGGCGATTCTTCTCCTTTGCCCCATGGGGCCGGTTCTGCGCCGCCACGCCATCTCTGGCGATGTGCGCGCTCCCGTCTGCCAGCTTTCCGATGCATTCCTGCAGTGTCTGGGCCAGATTCACCTGCCAGAATTCCCCCGCCTCGGTGAGGCGGTAAATGACGCCGTTGCAGGCCGCCAGCCCCCGCTCGGTCCAGCGGTCAAAGACCCACACCAGCTCCTGCAGGAGGGGATCTGTCTTCGCCGCCCCGGCAGGATCAAAGTATCCCTGCTCAATCTGGCGCATGACCGCGTTGACGAGGGGCTGGGAGGGACGCTGCCGAAGCATGCCCATGATGGGCTTCTCTCCCTTGTCGAGCATCGCTTCGTAGGGCGCAAGGGCCCGGTGGAGCATGAACGAATAGCCATCGGCGCTTCCGCCGGCGCCGCTCCCAAAGGGCAGGAGCGGTACGCCTTCCTTGACCAGAATGTTGTAGATGCTCCGCTCGCGGTTGGTGCGGCACCAGTGTCGGACGCTCAGTTTACGATAGGGCCTCTTCCCAATATATTCTACTGCCTTTTGGTACATATCCGCCTGTTCCTGCGTGTTTGCCGCAGGAGACATGCGCCCCTCGCGGATGCGCCGGTCCAGCTCGCCGTTTTCAAACACGTTGAGCTGGTACAGGTCCATCCCGTCCGCGCCCACTTCCTCCAGCATGGCCAGGTCGTTCATCCAAATGTCCATGGTCTGGTCGGGGAGGCCGTAAATCAGGTCCACAATGACCGCGCACTGCTCGTACGCCCTGAGGTCAGCGAGACGCTTCATCACCGTATCTCCATCGTCGATGCGGCCGAGCTGGCGGCGCACCTTCGTGTGGAAGGACTGCACGCCGATGGATACGCGGTTCACGCCCCCTTCCATCCACACGTCCATCTTTTCCGGCACCAGATCGTGAATCCGCCCCTCCAGGGTAAGCTCCACGTCATTGGCCAGGGGCAGGGTCCGCCGGATCGCCCCAAGGAGGCGCTTTGCATTGGCTGGAGAGAGCGCCGACGGCGTTCCCCCGCCGAGAAAGACCGCGTGGATGAGCGTGTTCTGCAGGCGCGGCGAGGACTCGGCCATTTCCAGCTCGCGAATGAGGCAGTCGATGTACTTGTCCTCCGCCTCCTGCTCGGTCATGTTCTGGAAAAAGCCGCAGTAGAGGCACTTGGTCTGGCAGAAGGGAATGTGGATATACGCTATCTGCTTTTCCCGCTTCTCCGGAACGGTTTGGAGGATGCGCTGCCACGCCTCCTGCACCTCGCTGGGCGGCACAGGCATGCCCGGATTCCCCGCGTGAACCACCCGCTTCGCGTCAAAGGCAAAATGGAGGGGATCCGCCGTTTCTCTGCCGAGCATGAGCTCCCTCTGAGCGGGATCCATCGAGGCAAACCACTCGGCGAGGGTACTCATTCAGCCCCCTTCACAATGGACAGGGCCCACCGGGCCGCGTCGGCCAGGTCCTTTTCATCGGGGTGCTTTTCCGCCTCTTTCAGGCGGGCCACCCGCTCGGGCGTCATGGAGTGAGGATGGCCCTCGGGGAACATTTTGGCCATGAGCTTCACCAGCTCCGGATCCACCCGGCCCTGGCAGATCCAGGCGCCCGCGGCAGGGCTGTCCGCAGGAAGGAGCTTCTTTCCATTTTCAAGAACATCCCTCGCATGGTCCGAATCGGCATACACCCCCGCCGTGGCGAAGAGGACTACTCTGGGATGATGGAGCGTTTTCAGCACCTCCGCCGCCTCCGCGTTGGCCGTGCCCTTGTCGGCCCAGTATCCCACAAAGACCTGGTCAAACGAGGACAAGTCATCGGGCATGTCCGTTACATCGGTAAGCACCGCCTCCCCCGGGAGAGCGTCCGCAATGGCCATAGCCACTTTCTTTGTGTTTCCTGTACGGCTGCTGTATGCAATGAGTGTTTTCATGTGAATTCTCCTTTTCTCCGGACACTGCCGGAACAGAATGGGCCCTGCAGCAGGGCACGGCGCCTTTACTTCAGCGCCGGATCTGCCTCCTCACAGGGAAGGCATATGGGATAGAAGCGCCCGTCCTTTTCCACCCGGGCCGCCACCATGCGCACCCCGTAGACGGGCTCGAGCTTCGGCGCGGTCATCACCTCGTCGGGCGTGCCGTCCAGCACGATCCGCCCGCCCTGCATGACCAGCACGCGCTGGCTGAACCGGGCGGCATGGCATAAATCATGGAGCACCATGATGACCGTGATGGCAAATTCCTCATGGAGGCGGGTAATGAGCTTCATGAGCTCCAGCTGGTGGCGGATGTCCAGGTAGGTGGTGGGCTCGTCGAGGAGCAGGATTTTCGGCTCCTGGGCGAGAGCCATGGCCATCCAGACGCGCTGGCGCTCCCCGCCGGAAAGCTCCTTCATGCCCCGCCCCGCCAGGTGCGACGCCCCCACCGCCTCCAGAGCCCGGTCCACCGCAGCCCGATCCGCCGCCGTCATGGGAGAGAGTCGTTCCCGGTAAGGAATGCGCCCGCACGCGGCGAGCTCCCGCGCTGTCATATCTCCCGGCGCCTGCAGCGACTGCGACAGGAGCGCCATGGTTTGGGCCCGTTCCCGCCGGGGCATCGTCTTCATATCCTGCCCGTTCAGGTATACCGCGCCGCCCGCGGGCAGGAGTATGCGGGCCAGCGCTTTCAACAGGGTGGATTTCCCCGACCCGTTCGGTCCGATGATCGTCACGATTTCCGGCCGGTCAAAGGACACGGACAGGGCCTCTGAGATGACCCTTGCGCCATACTTCAGGCAGAGTCCCTTTGCGGTGAGCGTGGTCATGTGAACCGCCTCCTTCGCTTCAGCAGGTAGAGGAAGAAAGGCGCGCCGATGAAGGACATGAAAATCCCCACGGGAATCTCCAGTGGACTGAAAACGGTCCGCGCCGCCGTGTCTCCCCCTGCGGTGAGCACCGCCCCGTACAGGGCCGATGCGGGGAGGAGGTATTCAAAATCCGACCCCACGAGGAGGCGCATGATGTGCGGCACGATGAGCCCCACAAAGCCGAGGAGGCCCGCCACGCTCACCGCGGACGCTGCCAGAAGGGCCGCTATGGCGGTGAGAAAGAGCCGCGCCCGGTCCGTGTGAATGCCCAGAGCGCTCGCCGTTTCCTCCCCCAGCTGGAGGGCGTTCAGATCCCGGCAGGCATAGACCGCCCCGGCCATGCCCGCCGCCGTGTAGGGCAGAATCATGCGCACGTGCTCCCAGCTGCTGCCGCCGAAGCCTCCCGCCATCCAGGTAACGGTGCCCTGCACCCGTTCAGAAAAGAACACGGAGAGGGCGGTCATACCGCCGCCGAAGAAGGCCGCCACGGCCACACCGGCCAGGATAAGCCGGAGGGGCTGAATGCCCCGGTCCCAGGCGAGGGTGGACACGATGCACGCCGCCAGGAGCGCCCCGGCGAAGGCCGCCGCCGGCACCCACGCGGTAAGCGCGGGGTATACGAGCATGAGTGTCATCGCCGCCAGCCCCGCTCCGGCGGAGATGCCGATGATGCCCGGGTCTGCCAGAGGGTTCCGGAGAACCCCCTGGAGGATACAGCCGGCCAGGGCCAGATTGGCCCCCGCCAGAGCGGCGCAGATCACCCGGGGAATGCGAAGATAATATACAATCCGGTCATTGTCTGTGTCGGCCGGCGCCGTGAGTATGCGCAGGAGATCCCGGGGCGAAATATCCGCCGCTCCCAGGCTCACCGCGGCCATCACCACCGTGCAGAGGAGAACCGCCCCGGCGGCAAGCACGAGCCAGCGCACGCGGCGCCGTCTCCGCTCCCGATTCATTTCTGTCATACCGCATCCTCCGGATACAGGCACGATGCCATGAATTCGAACGCATCAGCGATGCGCACCCCCGGATTGCCAAGGAACAATTCGCTGGGCAGGACATGAACCCGGTCATTCTGTACAGCGGAAATCCCGCTCCACACTTCGTCTGCCTTCAGCTCTTCCGGCAGGCGGAGCCGTTCCTCCTCAGAGCTTCCCATGGCGATAATAAAGACCACCTCCGGATTCTCACGGATAACGAACTCCATGGACAGGGGCACGTAGCCGCTGCCCTCCGCCTCCAGTCCGTCAGCGGGATTGCTTCCGCCCAGCAATGTCAGCATCTCCCCGGAAAAGCTGTTTGACGTCGCCGCACTGGATCCCTGGGGTGTGCGGAAGAGGATGAGCGACTTCGGCCCCTTCCGCCCCTGGTTCCGGGCCAGCGCTTCCCGGCGGGCCGCACTCACCTTTGCGATGCTCGCCTCCGCCGCATCCCCGCGGCCGGTAAGCTCTCCATAAAAGGTGAGGGTGTCCACCACGTCGTCATAGCTGTTGACCCCATTGATGTAGAGGGGAATGCCCGCCTTGTCCAGCATGAGGCGGAGCCCCACATTGTACGGCACGTCCGCCCCGATAACCAGGTCGGGACTGGCCGCCAGGATGGCCTCCCGGTTCGGGGAATGAATCATACCCACGGAGGGAATGTCCTTCACCGCCGCCGCGGTCTCGGGGGAAAACATGTCCGACTCGCACCGCCCCACGAGGGTATCCTTGCCGCCGGCAGCGAGGTACAAATCCACATTGGACGCATTGAGGATGACCACCCGCTGCGGATGGGCCGGTATGGCCACCTCCGTCCCCGTTGAGTCCGTCACCTGCCGCGTCTCCGTGCCTGCCGCCGCGCCGCCCCCTGTGTCTATCCCCAGCCAGGCCGCAAGGGCGGCGGCCACAATCAGCACCATCAGCAGGATTCGACTGGCTTTGCTCATATACCACACTCCTTACTCCGTTTGGGCAAAATAAAAACTCCGCGTCAGAAAGATTCACCGATCCTCTGACGCCGGAGTGTTTGCGTTTGTATATATTTCTATGA
>CAZPLS010000004.1:12025-28536 GCA_964587685.1 uncultured Dialister sp. | reverse complement strand
CTCAGAAATTGAACAGGGAGAGCTGTTCCTCCTCGGGCAGATCAGCCAGAATCCCCATTCCCTCAAGGGTCTCCATGATGGATGCGCTGATTTTGCCCCGCTTCCGCAGATCCTCCTTCGAGGTGAAGGGGCTCTCCTCCCTGGCGCGGACAATCTGCCGGGCCGCGGCGTTCCCCAGGGCGGGGACGCAGTTGAAGGGAGGAAGGATTTTCCCGTCCCGGATGAGGAATTCCGACGCGCTGGACTGCATGAGGTCCACGGGGAGGAATTCGTAGCCTCTGAGGTACATTTCCGCCGCCACCTCAGTGACCACCGCTGCCTTCTTATCCACATCGCTCACATTGTCCGACGCCGCCACCCGGGCGAGCTCCGCCTTCTGCGCCTCGAGCCCCCGGAGATTGACCAGGGGGTTGAACTTCCCCTCCGCCCGGATGGTGAAGTACGACGCATAGAAGGCCAGGGGCTGGTACACCTTGAACCAGGCGATGCGGAAGGCCATCATGACGTACGCCACGGCGTGCGCTCTCGGGAAGAGGTAGGAAATTTTCTTGCACGAATCGATGAACCATTCGGGCACCTTTGCCGCGCGGATGACGTCTTCGTTGTGAGAGAGATTGCCCTTCTTGTCCGCCTTTTCCAACCCCTTTCCCTTGCGGACGTTCTCCATCGTTTTGAACGCCGTGAGGGGCTCCACGCCGTGCTCGATGAGGTAGTTCATAATGTCGTCACGGGTGGAAATGGCCTCTTCGAGCTTCACTGTGCCATTCTTAATGAGGTCCTGCGCGTTCCCCACCCACACGTTGGTCCCGTGGGAGAATCCGGAAATGCGCACGAGCTCGGAAAAGTTTTTCGGCTTCGTATCCTCCAGCATTTTTCGTACGAAGAGGGTGCCGTATTCGGGAAGACCGATGGTGCCCACGGTGTTCCCCTTTGCTCCGATGATCTTCCCCAGGTCGTCGGCGCTGTAGCCGAGGGCTTCGGTGGAGCGGAAGAGGGATACCGTTTTCTGGTCATCGAAGGGAATGTGCAGGGGATCGATGCCCGTGAGGTCCTGCAGGGCGCGGATGACTTTGGGATCGTCGTGGCCGAGGATGTCGAGCTTGAGCATACGCCCGGAAATGGAATGGTAGTCGAAATGGGTGGTGATGGTGCCGGGCACGCGGCGCCCCTCCTCGTCCTTTTCATAGCGCCTGTCCGCCGAATACTGGAGGGGTGTGAAGTTGTGAATGTCCATGTCCCGGGGGCAGACCATGATGCCCGCCGGGTGCTGCCCCGTGTTTGTCTTCACGCCGATGACGCCGCCGGCGATGTTTTCGAGGTAAATATCATTCACGTGGAGGCCCCGCACCTCCGCGTAGCGCCGGGCCACGCCGTAGGCGTTCTTTTCCTGCAGGCCCGAAATGGTCCCCGCCCGGAATACGTTGTCCCGTCCGAAGAGCTCCTCCGTGTACTTATGGGCCACGCTCTGGTCGTCGCCAGAGGAAAAATTAAGGTCAATATCCGGCACCTTGTCCCCGTCAAAGCCCAGAAATACCGCAAAGGGGATATTGTGCCCGTCCTTGCCAAGAGGGTTCCCACAGCTCGGGCAGGCCTTGTCGGGCAGGTCAAAGCCGCCCCCCACAGAGCCGTCAGTAAAAAACTGCGTCCAGTGGCAGTGGGGGCACACATAGTGCGGCGGGAGTGGATTCACTTCGGTGATGCCTGACATGGCGGCCACGAAGGACGAGCCCACGGATCCCCGGGAGCCCACGAGGTAGCCCCGGTCATTGGAGTGCTTCACCAGCTTGTGCGCGATGTAGTAGAGCACGCCGTAGCCGTGACGGATGATGGGTGTGAGCTCCTGGTCCAGCCGCGCCTGCACCAGCTCCGGGAGGGGATCGCCGTAGATGGCGCGGGCCTTTTCGTAGCACATGTTCACCAAGGCTTCGTCCGCCCCGGAAATCTTCGGGTTGTACGATTTCCACTCCTCCGCCAGGGGCTCGATGCGCTCGCACTCTTCCGCGATGCGCCGCGTATTGGTCACCACGATTTCATAGGCCTTGTCCTTCGGGAGGTAGCTGAATTCATCGAGCATTTCCTTTGTGGTGCGGATGAACACCGCCGGGTGGGACCCTGTCTGGCCGGGGCGGTCCCACTTCGCCAGCAGGATGTCCCGATTGATCTGATCCTCCCGGAAGAGGAAGTGCGCATCCGACGTGGCGCAGCAGGGAATGCCCGCCTTGTCCGCAATGGCGATGACCTTCCGGTTCAAATCCTCCAGGTCCTTCCTGGTGGTGATGTTCCCGTACTTGTCGTCCCCCAGGAGGAATTCATTGTTCCCCAGAGGCTGCACTTCCAGGTAATCATAAAACCGGGCCAGCGCTGTCAGCTCCTCGTCACTCTTCCCGGCCAGGACAGCGCGGAAAAATTCGCCCATAGCGCATGCCGAGCCGTAGAGGAGGCCGTCGTGCAGCTCTTCGAGGAGAGGCTTGGGAATGAGCGGCCGTTTTTTATAGTACTTCAGGCAGGAAAAGGTAACGAGGCGGTAGAGATTCCGCAGGCCCGTCATATTTTTCGCCAAAATGATGATGTGGTGGTACCGCTGCCGGTCCGTATCGATGTCCTCGGGGATTTGGGGGATCATGTATCCCTCCATGCCGTAGATAACTTTTTCTCCGTACTTTCGGGCGTAATCCTGAATTTTCGGGAAGGCCTGAATCACCCCGTGATCGGTAACCGCGATGGCCGGCGCACCCCACCGGGCGGCCGTCTTAATGGCCTCCTCCGCGTCGATGAGCCCGTCCAGACTCATTTTTGTGTGCAGGTGGAGCTCCACCCGCACCTCCTCCGCGTCGTCCTTGTGCTCGATGGTCTCCTTCTTTCCCAGCTCCATCTGGCTCACGGTCAGCACGAGGGCATTGGAAAATTTGTCCAGCCGCACATTCCCCCGGATGCGGAGCACCATCCCCGCCTTGAGCCGCCCGTCAATGGTCTCCGCCTCCTCACCGCGGTCGAAGAAATGCTTGCAGCTGATGCCGTTCGTGTCATCCGCCACCTTCAGAAGGAGGAGCTTCTTGTTATCCCTGAGCTCCCGCGAATCGAAGGACACGAGCGTTCCCTGTATGATAACCCCGTCCATTTCCTCCGAAATGCTGCTGATGGGCACCGCCGTCCCTTTAATGGGCTTCTTCCCTATGAAAATGCCGGAAAAGGCATCCTTTGCCGGTTTGGCAGGCACGGCAAAGGCCTCCTCAGGGAGCACGTCCTTCAGCGACGGAAGCTCCGCGGGGAGGGAAAATCCCCCTGAAAGGGGTTCCTCTGGCAGTTCGGAGGGAAGCGGCTCGTCCGCCGCTTCGATGTCATCAATCGTGGGCAGGTGGTACCCCTCCTCCGGCATATGTTCCTCCTCCGGAAGGGGAATCTCCTCGGTGAAGGGATCCGCCTCCACCGCATCCGCAGCCGGCGCCTTCGGATTGATCATCACCAGTCCCGACGGGCGGGCACGGCGGAAAATTTCCTCCGTCTCATCCCGTCCGTTAATGAGAATTTCCTCAATACCGATGAGCGCCTCCCCCATGCCTGCAATGGCGGCGATAGCCGCTTCCCGGCTCTCCGCCTGGATGTACCAGGCACGGCTCTCCGTATCGATTTCCATGAGGGTAATATCCGCTCTGTTCTGTCTGCACCGCAAACGGTACTTCGCCATAGTGCCTCCTTATCCCTGTCCTTTCCCGCGGATTCTCTCCCGGATGGACGTATTCTCCGCTGCCCGGTCCCCAGGTGTCTGCCCTTCCTGCCGCCTCTCGCCCTTTACCTTCTTTTCCCGCTCTGCCCGCGCTTTGTCTGCCCGGGCCTTTTCTTCTTTTTCCATCCGAGCCTTTTCTTCCCGGGCCGCCGCTTCCTCTGCTGCCTTTTTATCCTTTTCCATCTGCGCTCCATCCCGGTAGGTCATGACCGTATCCACCGGATCGTAAACGGAACGGAAGGTGTCCGTGCGCTCCGTCCCGTCCGGCCATGTAAGATGGCGCGTCACCGTCACATCATAGCCCTTGTGGCCTTCCTCGATACAGACGTCTTCTCCCTGCGCCGGGTCAGTCTGCCAGACCGTGCGGAAGGGAAGCTCCTTTTTCTCCATTTCCACCATCTCTGCCTTCTCCGGCTTGTCCGCCCAGTTGCCCAGGATGTACACCGTAATCGCTTCGGGCTCATACACTGTACAGATGTAAATGAGAGACGACAGATTGTTCACAAAGCGAAAATCGAGGTAGTTGTCTGCCACCGTGGCATCCTGTCCAATAGGCACGTATGCCACCGGTGAAAAGTGATTGGTCCGCTCCGTCACCGCCAGCCCCGCCAGGAGCACTGCATTAAAGAGGGTGGTGCTCACCTGGCACACGCCGCCCCCCGCGTCGGGGACGAGTCGGCCGTTAAAATACACCGGCGCATCCAGGTATCCATTGGCCCGGGTGCGCAGCCCCGTGGCACGGTTAAAGGAAAATTCCTCCCCCGGTCTGACAATCCGCCCGTCTATGCTGCGCGCCGCCCGCTCAATGTTGCCGCCCCGATTCGGATCCTCCGTAAAGTACGTGGTATAGGCGCTGAGCACGAAATCCACCTGCCGGCGCTCCCATGCTTTGAAATCAGAAATTTTTTCCTCCCTCACGGGAATGGCTGCCGTTCCCCCCGAGCCGGACAAAATGGCTGTTTCCGCCCTCGCGCGGAGTTCCTCCCCGTCTATGTCAAAATAGAGGATTTCCTCCGGAAAGGATACCCAACCCGTCTCACTGATATGGGGACGCACCTCCTCCGGGGGCGTATTGTACCGATCCACCAGCCCACGAATCCGGTCCGCCAGCCCGTCCTCATCATAGGTAAGAGGCAGGTCCACCGCCTCTCCGAAGAGGAGGACCCGCCACTGGGTGAGCCAGTCCGAAAGCCTATCGCCGCTGTGTCCTATGGCGAGAATGCGCGCCGTTTCCGCCGCCGTATCGATGCGCACGCCCAAATCCGCAAAGCTCCAGTGTTCCGAGATGGGCCCGTGTTCCGCCGTAATGGATCGCACGGCGAGCTTTTTATTTGTTTCTTCCATCCATGCGATGAGCTCACCCCTGGACATACCGCCCGCGGGCCTTCCGTCCACCACGACACCCCGCACCGTCCGGCCCGCCTCATTGCACGCGAAAGGTATAAACGCGGCGGCGCACAAAAGAATGGCCGCCGCGGCCAATAACTTTTTTCCCATTTTCCCTCCGCAAGACCGGTTTACTTCCCGCTCTTGCCCCTGTTCTTTCCTTCAAGGCAGAATCGAACCAACACGTCCGAAAGCTCCTCGCTGCCACCGCCCATGCGCTGTCCGTACTGCCAGCGGAAGAGTGCCAGAAGGAAATCCTCCGCTTCCTTCTCCGTCATCTGCCGTGCCCGGGCCTCCATCTGCCGAATCTGCCAGGTCCCGCGCAGACCGATCCGAGCCGCCGCCTCTGCCTGGGGCACCCGCGCCCGGGCGAGCTCCTTCCACATTTTAATGCGCCGAAACTGGGTGGTAAGGAAGCCCACATTTTTCAGCACCGCCGCCGCATCGGTAAACACCCGGGGCGCCCCCTCCAGGACCGCCGCCGCGTCCCGCGCGATGAGCCGGTCGAAGAAGGAAAAAATCATCTGGTTCATGTACCCGGTCACGGTGGTTTCCAGGAGCTCCTTCGTCACGGTCTTTGCCTCGCCGGCAGTGAGCAGGATTTTGTCGCATTCCGTCTGGAGAAAGGGCGTAGAAATATCCGCCCACGTGCCCAGCACCTCCTCCAGCCAGGCCCGCCCGTCCGGGGTCAGCTTTCTCCCCCGGTCATAGAGGTATTCCTCCATGTATTCCGCCCCGTCGGCAGCGCGGAGGTACTCGCATTCAATGAGGGAGGCGAAGTCCAGCAGCTTTTTCACCGCCTTCGTGCGCTTGTCCGGCTTCCCGTCAAGGGTCATCACGAGGAAGACCTCCGGCGGCATCGCCCGGAGGTCACCGAGAAAGTCCTCGTATGGCTTTTCCTCCTCCTTTTTCAGCGCCTTCTTCAGAAAAAACGGATTCTGAATGACCACTGCTGCGTCCGGCGAAAAGAGGGACTGTCCCTCCAGCGCCGCCCGGTATTCAGGAAAGCTGCCCCCCTCCTCGAACACAGCGGGATCCGGTTCATTGCCCTTGAAGTATCGGTGAAGGAGCTCCCGTTTTTTCTCCTGCACGAGCACCAGGTCTTCGCCGCAAACGAGCCACACATTTTTCTGCTTCGCCTTGACTGCCATGTCCCGCCTCATTCCTTCACAAACATTCTTCCGTCAGCCCGCTTGGGCGATACTTGTCCATGGTCCACCGCGTGCCGTCCCAGGCAAGGGTCACCATGCCGTCAAGGAAAGGATCTCCGAAGGGGATGCCGCAGAGGAGGAAGTAATCCCGATCCTCTCCCGCCTGCGCTGACCGGTTTCCTGCATAGACCGCCGCCGCGGGAGTAAGCCAATTTATTGTATCACGATTCACCGCAGAGCGGAAAGAGAGTGTCCCTCCTA
This sequence comes from uncultured Dialister sp., assembly GCA_964587685.1. Classification (GTDB taxonomy): domain Bacteria; phylum Bacillota; class Negativicutes; order Veillonellales; family Dialisteraceae; genus UBA1822. The sequence continues at coordinate 22,014 of CAZPLS010000004.1, read as the reverse complement.
TCCAAAGGCACGGGCTTGCCGGAGTCAATCCCTCTATGGGCGAGCCGCCCCCGTCAAAGTACCAACCGAGCCCGTCCTGCTCAAGGTACCAGCTCTCGCCGTTGGAGCAGGCCGTCATGCCATTGGACAGGGTGTACCGGGGTGTGGCGGCAACGCGCACATGGCTCTCCGGGTGGGCCGCCGCAAAGAGGGCCGCCCCTTTCTCCGTGCCCGCGGGAAGCCAAATTTCCCCTATGGGCAGGTCAAGGGTAAGAGGCGACGGTTCCCGGCATTCCCGGAAGTCCCCGATAAACACATCGATGCGCCCAATCCCCTTGTAAGCCAGCACAGGGGCGATCTCCCTCTCCCCGATATCGAAGGAAAGACCGCTGTCCCGGTAGTACAGGATGGTGTGCTCCCCGTCGGTAAGCACCGCCGCCCGGGATGCGCCCAGGTCGGGCACGAAGAGCTCCTTCTCCGGGCGGAAGGCCCAGGACAGGGCGCATCCTGAGAGAAGAGCCGCCAGGAAGAGACCCGCCCCTGCCATGCGCCGCCGCGCCGCCGTCCACCATGACCGCGTCCCTGCCAGAAGAACCGCCCCATAGTAAAGCGCCGCCTCAGCAGGCGCCATGGCCGGGGCGGAAATGACTGCATGGGGCAGCGCCGCAATCACACTGTTCAGGCGGAGCGCCCCCCAGAGAAAGTAATCCCCCAGCTGGACCACCCCGCCTGCAAGGGGGGCAAACACCGCCGAAACCAGCGCCGCCCCCAGGCCCAGGATGATCACCCATTCCAGAAGGGGCGTCACAAAGAGATTGGCCGGCAGGAAGTACAGGGGGAGCCGATGGAAATCATAGAGAACCACCGGCACGGTGAGAAGCTGGGCAGACACAGAAAGGGCCGTCCCCTCCCGCACCCACCGCGGCAGGAGGGGCCACCGCCCGAGAAAGCGCAGCAGGGGCGGATAGAAAAACACGAGTCCGGCAGAGGCCCCCACGGAGAGCTGAAAACTCACATCAAACACGTAGAGGGGTTCCCAAAGAAGCATGAGAAGCACCGCCGTGCCCAGGGAAATCACCGCCTCACCCCGCCGACGGAAAAAAAGAGCCGTCACAGATACCACCCCCATGAGGGCGGCCCGGAGCACGGGCGGCACAAAGCCTGCCAGCGCGGCATAGGCCAGAATGGTGAGAACGGCAGCGGGAAGCACCACCCGCTCGGGAAGTTGCAGCCACCGCCCGAGAAGGCAGAGAAAGCCGAAGAGGAGAGCGATATGGGATCCTGAAACGGAGAGGATGTGCACGATGCCCGTGGCGGTAAAGTCGTCCATCACCCCCTCGGGGAGCTCGCCGGTCTGCCCGCCGAAGAGGAGTGTCATCAGCACGGAAAGCCGCGCGGGATCCATGTAGATTCCAAAGAACGTACGCACGTGGCTTCGCACCGCCGCGGCCGCCGCCTCAAGGGAATATTCTCCCGCCCGGCCCAATGCTTGTACCGCCGATGCCTCCTCTGTATAGATGCGGCCGATAAGGCGCTCACTCCGATAGCGGCTCTCCAGGTCCATTTTTCCAGGATTCTTATAAAAGCGAAAGGGAGAGAGCTCCCCGGTGACCGCCACCGCCGTATCGGGCGGAAGGGGCGCCGCCTTTCTGTCCCAGGGGGTGTAAATGTACACCGCCCCCCGAACGGGCCGCTCGGCTCCATCGTCATAGCGCACGGACGACATCTCTGCGGGGTAGCGGATCACCCATCCGTCCAGGCCGGGGCGGCGTTCCCCTTCCCCGGAAATGACAGCCAAAAAGGTGCCCGACGTGCCGGGCAGGCGCAGGGACTGCTGCTCCCACACCAGCTCTGATACACCGAGGCGCCCCATCCCGGCGGCGCACGCAAAAAGAAGACAGAGTCCCCACGCCGCGGTGCGCCACCCCCGGTACAGCGCCGCGCCGGCCAGCATGGCGAAAAACCCGCCCGCCGCCACGGCAGCCATGACGGAAACGCCTGCCAGGTCGGCCAGCCAGATGCCCGCCGCCACAGCCAGGGCGCACCACGGAATGAGGTACTTGTCTCTCATAAGGTGATCCTGTCTTTGATTCGTCCGTACCGGGCTTCCCCGATGCCCGATACATTCATGATATCCTTCTTATCCCGAAACGGCCCGTGCTGCGACCGATAATCCAGAATTTTCTGGGCTGTCGCATCGCCGATGCCCGGCAGTGTTATGAGTTCCGCCTTGCCTGCCGTATTGATATTTACCACCGGCTCGGAGGTGACCGTCACCCGGTTCGGATTGAGGGGGATGTGAATCTTTTCCCCGTCGTTCACCACGGCAGATAAATTGACCGCCTCCAGATCCGCATAGGGAAGCACATCCCCTGCGGCGGTGACCACCTCGTGAACGCGGCTCCCCGGCGGCACGTCGTACACCCCAGGGCGCTTCACCGCGCCGGTAATGTACACCTCCATCGGTCGGGCTGCACTCTGCGGCAGCATCCCCACCGGGCTCGCCTCCTCCACCACGAGGAGGGGCGCAGGCTCCTCATCCATCCAGGTCCACACCGCAAAGGCAGCCGCACAAATCCCAAGAAGAGCCAGCAGAAGAATGTACCGCCGCCGCCCCTGGTCCTCCTCTGTAAAGGGCATGTCCTCCCTCCTTTCTTCGATTGCAATTATATTTACTTATTATCTTATCACATTCTAATCAAACTTTGTCCATTGCATGGCAAAAGAAAAGGACTCCTTTGAGTCCTTCTGAAAATCTGCCTGCGGCAGGAAACGGCGCTCACAGCCGGGCAGCGTACTTCTGATACCGCCGCACCAGGAAAGCGCCGAGAAGAATTTTGACTGCGTCCCCCGGCAGAAAGGGAAACATGCACATCACCATCGCCGGCCAGAGCCCCGTGCCAGTAAGGCCCATGAACCAGGCCACCCCGCAGATGTACACGGCAATGCATCCCGCGGCCATGGCGGGAATGAGCACCCGCATGGTGCAGCCCCACCGCTCTGTGCAAAAGCCCACCACAAAGGCCATGACAATGTAGCCCAGTATGAATCCGCCTCCCGGGCCAGCCACAATACCCACGCCCCCCTGGGCCATGGAAAAAACGGGCATCCCCGCCATACCGAGAAGGACGTAAATGACCATGCTGAGCGCGCCGTAGCGGCTTCCGAGAACCGCGCCGGCCATCATGACCGCCAGCGTTCCCATCGTAATGGGTACGGGCTGGATGGGAATGACAATCTGCGTAAAAATGGCCATCATCGCCGCAAAGAGCGCAGCGAGCACGTCTTTTTTTATGTTGGCACTCAAAATAACACCTCCTGCTCCGGACACACCGACTGGCCTGTCCAAAGGTATTATATGTAATTGTTCTCAGAAATGTCAATCACAAAAAACAATTCAGGTTCACGAAAGCCCCTGTGTTTCCACAGGGGCGCCTCTCAGCTGATGAGTGCCTGAGCGGGCCGCTTCAGCTTGCCCAGGGCTTTCTTTTCAATTTGCCGTACCCGTTCGCGGGTCACGCCGTACTGCTGACCCACTTCCTCGAGCGTATGCGGAATGCCGTCCTCAAAGCCGAATCGAAGGGCGATGATGCCCCGCTCCCGTTCCGTCAATGTAGCAAGAAGTTTGGCAATCTGCTCGTTCTGCAGGCTCGCCGCGGCCTCATCCTCCGGGGCGGCGATCTTTTTATCCTCCACCGTATCGCCCAGGACAGAATCCTCCTTCTCCCCGATAGGCGTCTCCAGCGAAATGGAGTCAAGGGCCACCTGTTTGATTTCGCGGATCTTTTCCACACTGCACCGCATGGCTTTGGCCAGCTCCTCCTCCGTGGCGTCCCGGCCGTTTTCCTGCTGAATGCGCCGCTCGATGCGGTTCATTTTGTTGATGCTTTCCACCATGTGCACAGGCACGCGAATCGTGCGGGCCTGGTCCGCCAGCGACCGGGTGATGGCCTGCCGGATCCACCAGGTGGCATAGGTGCTGAATTTATAGCCCTTGTGATAGTCAAATTTATCCACCGCCTTCAGGAGACCAATATTGCCCTCCTGCACGAGGTCCAGCATGTGGAGCCCCCGCTCCCGATACTTCTTCGCGATGGAAACGACGAGGCGCAGATTCGCGTCCGCCAGCTTGGACCGGGCGCGCCGCCCTTCCTCCTTCTCCTCTGCCGTCGCATCGGGCTTCTTGCTGGCCTCAATGGCCTTGGCGAGACGGATTTCCTCATCGCTGCTGAGCAGCTTAATGCTCCCAATTTCCTTGAGATACATGTGGACGGAGTCGTACTTCACGTCGCTTTCGTCAATGGACAGATCATAGGCCTCGGCGTTCTCCTCCCGACCGCCCTCATCAAACGGTTCATCCAGATCCGCCTCTTCCACCAACTCCTCGAGGTCAGCGAAATCGTCTATAACCTCGTCCTCGTCGTCAGTGATCATCCGGCCGCCCTCGAAGTCGAGGAACACTCCTCGTTCGTGCAGTCCTTCGCAGATGGCATCGAGCTGCTTCGTCGAAAGATTTTCCCTCTTTACCAGACGAATGATCTCCTCGTAAGGAATCGCGCCGCTTTTGTTCACGCTTTCCTGCAGTTCTTCCATCCACTTCGCCAGCTGTGTCGTTTTTGCCGCCATAGTATACTCCTTTGTTCAGGTCTCAAGCAAACTATCGGTGGTCTCAACCAAACCAAATCCGCCCCTCCGGAGGCGCTGCCATTGACTGCCAATCGCCGCGATCAAAAGGCGCGGCCCATGAATTAATTCTCTGACATGGATTTTTATATTAGCACTTATGAAATTTTTTTGCAACTTTTTTATAAAATTCCCTTATTCTGTTTGGCGATGAAAAAGGCAGCGCCGCTGCCTACACCTTTTTATGGCCCACGTCCTCTGCCTGCACCACCCCCAGGTAAATCTGCCCGATGATCCAGGCCACGTAATCGTCCACCGGCACGGGGACGGTGCGCATCCCTTTTGGAAGCAGGCGAGCCAGTCCCTTCGGCGGATGGTCTGCCAGGTAACGAGCCTTTCCCATCTCCGTGGTGTACTTCTCATCCACCAGTTCCACCTCGCGGAAACACCCCACCTGGCGGATGGCGTCCTCCACGCGGGCCTTCATCTCCCTGTGACAGGTGCCGTTGCCCATGACCACCGCCCGCACCTCATGGGCCGCCGCCAGCTTCGCCGCTTCCCGGGGCACCTCCGCCGAGGGGAGGATACCCTTCCAAAAGAGACGCCCGTCCTCATGGACAAGGGCTGCCCCTGTTTTCCCCGACCCCGGGTCAATGGCGAGAATCATTTGGCCCTCACCGCCACATCGATGACCAGCGGGCCGGAGGTATAAATGTCGTGCTTGGCCTGCGCCACCAGGCGGCACCGGCCGCCCAGTGTCTTTATCTTTTCAATCACATCAATCATTTCCCGCGTGTCAAGCTGGCCGATGCTCCCCGTGATGGGGTCCTGCAGTACGCCCCTGGCCGCTGCGGCGGCATTGACCTCCTTGAGGAACTGAATGACCTTCACGTCGTTGTTCTTGTATTCCCCGTAGGTACCCGTATCCATGTCCGCCGCAAAGATGACCTCATCCTCACGGTAGATGCGCTTATAGTCATGGATGTCAAAATCGACGATGGTGGATTCTCCGAGAATGATGTTTTCCGCCGCAGTCACGCGAATGAGCTTCTTCTCCGGCGATTCCATGATCTGCGCCACCGCCTGCTCAAAATCCACCCGCTGCACCCGCACTACAATGGCGTTTTCATCGGTAATATTGAGCCGCTCCCGGAGCGCCGAATTGATGTCACTCAGGATGCCTGCCAGGCTCTGCGCCGCCGCATCCCCAGGCAGATTTTCTCCCACCACCACATTGGTCAGGACCTGTCCGGCCCGGAAGAGCACTGTCCCCTCCCGTATGGCCTCTATATTCTGCATGAGGAGATTGCGCTCCTCGTCGAGCCGCCGGATGGTGTCCGCCAGCTCCTGCCGGGTCTTCTCCAGCTCCCGGATTTCCTCCGCCGAGGCGTTCACATTGGCCTGGGCCTCGTCATAAGCGGCCTGCACCACCGCCAGCTGGCCCTCCATGTAATTCCTCTGCTCCTCCGCCTGATTCAGCTCGACAGAAATTTCCCGGGTGCGCCGGTCCATCTCCTCCACTTCCCGGCTCCGCTCCCGGAGCAGCTTCTGCCCCTCCTCGAGGGCGGCGTTCTTCTCTGCAATTTCCCGGCTGAGCTGATCCATTTCTGCATAGAGTTTATTCAGGCCGAAAAGGGCCACCCGCACATTCTCACTGGCCACAGCCAGCACCGCCACCGTAAGGAAGGCTATGAGCGTGCCGGAAATGATGGTAACGATAATGGACGTGTACTTCGGGCGCAGCCCAAAAAGAGTCATCCGTTTCTTGCCTACCTTCGAGCCGATTTTATCGCCAAGAAACGCAATGAGCCCGCCCATAATCATAAGAACCAGAACTATGCTGATGCCGATAAACATAGGCCCTCCTATGCCTTAGCTGGACACCCTCCTGATAAGGTACACGCTGACCATGAAGGCGATGATATTGGGAATCCATACGGCCAGCTCCGGCGTAATGACATGACCCTTGCCCATGGAACCGGCAAACGTCATAACTGCATAATACAGGAAAATGATAATAACAGAAAGGCCAAAGCCGATGGACGAGGAGGAGCGCTGCTTCTGCACGCCCAGGGGCGCCCCCATGAGCGCGAAGATGAAGCTCGCCATGGGGAGGGAGAAACGCTGCTGAATGGTCATATCAATTTCCGCCGTATCCTCATGGGCCGCCCGGTAGGCCATGCGCTGCTCCCGGAGCTCGCGGATGGTCATTTCGTCAAAGTCCTTCTGCTTGTCCTGGATTTCGCTCGGCGACTGGGCGTAGGGAATGACCTGCTCCTTGAACTGCATCATATGTCCCGTGCCGTCCTTGGTGAGATCATAGATCACGCCGTCCCTCATGTACCAGGCGCCATCCTTCCAGTCGGCCACCGGGGCGTTCTCCACGCGCACCGCCCGCTCGTTCTCGAATTCCTGAATGGTGATGTTCTGCATCTGCCTCGTTTCCGGGTTGTACCGCCGGGCGTAGAAGAGATGGTGAATTTTTCCGTCCTGCACGTCCCTCATAACGATGTGGTTCGTCTCTTTCGGATTGAGATTGCGCCGCACCTCTGTATTGAGAATATACTGATACATGTTATTCGTCCAGGGAACAACGTATTCATTGAAGGCCACCGCCCCGATGCTCACGCCAAGGGCCAGGACAAACACCGGCATAGCCAGGCGAAGGAAACTCTGCCCGCTCGTGCGCATGACGATGAGCTCGCTCGACGAGGAGAGGCGGGAAAAGCACATGAGCGCCCCCAGAAGGACCGCCATGGGAAAGGTGTATACCACGATGCGCGGTATGGCCAGCAGAAAAAGCTTGAACGCCGAGGAGGCGGAAGCGCCGTAGCGCGTGACATACTCTGCAATTTTCATGAGCGTGTCCGACCCAATGAAAATCGCGGTAAACGCGGCTATGCCGAAAAGAAACGGGCCGAGAAATTCCTTGATTATGTACTTGTCCAGAATGCGCATCAGGAACCCCTCCCCAGTAATCTGTCTGTCATAAGCTGAAATTCTCTCCCAGGTAATACTTCCGCGCCAGCGGATGGTAGGCCACCTCCATGGATGGGCCGGACAAAAGAATCCGCCCCTCTGAAAGGATGTAGGCCCGGTCCACAATGCGGAGCGTTTCCCGCACGTTGTGGTCCGTAATGAGGATGCCTATGCCCCGGTCTTTCAGCTGGCGCACCACGGTTTGTATGTCTTCCACCGCCAGGGGATCCACCCCGGCGAAGGGCTCATCGAGGAGAATAAACGCCGGATCCATGGTGAGGGACCGGGCGATTTCCACCCGCCTCCGCTCGCCCCCGGAAAGGGCGGTGCCCACCGTATCCTTTACATGGGAAATATGGAACTCCTCCAGAAGAGACCGGGCCTTTTTCTCCCGCTCTGCCGGTGTGAGATCCTTTCGCGTCTCCAGAAGGGACATGAGATTTTCCCACACCGTCATTTTCCGGAAAATGGACGCTTCCTGGGGAAGGTAGCTGATGCCGAAGCGGTGCCGTTCATGGATGGGCATTTCCTTGATGGAAATGCCGTCCACCGTCACATCGCCCTCGTCAGGGCGAATGATGCCCACCACCATGTAGAAGGTCGTCGTCTTCCCCGCCCCGTTCGGCCCGAGGAGTCCCACAATGCTGCCCTGCGACACCTCCACATTGACCTGGTTGACCACGGTCCGCGCGCCGTAGCGCTTCACCAGATGATGCGTTTCAATCTTCATGCCGTACTTCCTTTATTCCTCTTCCGTTTCCGTACCAGCCTCTTCGGCCGCTCCGACACCGCTGTTTGTATTGGTGATGACCAGCGTGCTCCGCCCTCTGGTCTGAGCAAAATTATCATCCAGGTGGAAAATCAGCTCCGGCCCGGAGAACGAATTGCCATGCTGCACCGCGTAGGCATTGCCCGTGAGCACCACCTGGCCGTCATTGGCATTGGGTGATTTGGTGTACACCGCCTGGTCGCCCGCTCCGGAAAGCTCATGGGTTTCGCTGTAAAATTCCACGCCCCCCGTGGCGGTGAAGCGGATTTCCTTCGCGTTGCCCTCAATGAGCGCCGCAGTGAAGCTCCCGTCCGGCGTGGACACGTAGGCATTGCCATCCACCCGACTGTACCCCGTGTCAGGGTTGTACGTCACCGTATTTCCCCGGAGGGTGCGCTGCTCCGCCTCATCGTGGAGCTGGACGCGCCCCGTGCCGTAAATGGTCTTGTCCCCGAGGACATGCACCGTTTCCGCATCCATGGTCTGGGCATCCTTCACGTAGTGAACGCCTCCCGTGAGGTAGGCGGACCCGTCGTCAAAATGGTATTCCCCGCTGTCTCCGGTCATGGTCGCTCCCTCGTTGCCGTGAATGACCACGTTCCCCCTGGCGGTAGCTACCCTCGTCTTCCCGTCATAAGTGAGTACATCAGCGCTGATATCATCGGCCCACGCAGGGGCGGCGCCGAAAGATGCGATGAGAAACGCTGCGACCGCAGCATGGCGCAAATTCACTTTATATCCTCCTTCTCTGCCAGGCGTGCATTCCCCCGGGCCTCTACGGTCTGAAGAACGCGGTCCGCCACAAACGAATCGGCAGACAAAATCCTTCCGTCCTTTTCCACGGTAAAGAAGGCATCGCTGGAAAGGCGGCCCGTTTTGCCGTCATAGGTCAGATTTTTCGCATGGAGCACCGCTCCGTCGGATGTTTTCCCCACCACATCGCCCTCGATGTAGAGGAGCTTTTCATTTCGCCTGGCCGTGCCTCGTTTGGCTGTGAGGGTGAGCTCCTTGTTATCGCCCCGGAAATACCCGTCCACATCGGTGAAATTCATGGTATTTCTGTCCCCCTCAATGACCGCGTGACCCACGTTCAGCTTCCATACCACTTCGCCGTCTTCCATCTCATGGATCTCCGAGCCGGAAAACTCCATAAGCGGCGCCGAGGAACCGCCGGGGCCGCTCCCGCCGGGCATGTACAGCCAGACCGCGCCGGCCACTACGAGCACTGCCGCCGCCGCACGAATGGCCAGCTTTGTATTCATGGCCATAATCCTTCTCTTTTTCTGATTTCCTTTAGCATTTTTATTTTCCCCGGCTCGGTCCAGAACAAATGCTGGAACCAAATCCAGTCATAGGGATACTGCTTGATAAACTCCTCCATGATAGAGGCCATCTTCTGGGAATTGTGGATGAGCTCCTCCACCGGGTCCTCCATACGCTCAAAATGGAAGGGTTTTCCCATGCGGATGGTATGGCACCCGTCCTCATCACGGGTGATAAAAATGGGCAGAATGGGCGCATTAAACTTTTTGGCAAACACCGCCGGCCCCTGAGGGAAGGAAAAGATGCGGTTCATAAACATGACCGGTATACCTGTCTTTCCTCCGTCCTTATCGGAGAGAAAGCCCAGGATGTAATT
>CAZPLS010000004.1:0-11925 GCA_964587685.1 uncultured Dialister sp. | reverse complement strand
CGGGGCATGTACAGCATTTCCAGGACAGACATGCCGATATTTTCATACACCCGCTGAAGGATGCGGTTCGCCTCTTTCCGGTCCACACCCATCCCTGTCATAATCTGCTCCAGACCTCGCCGCTTCTGCTTCTGAATGCGGTTCATAATGAGCGGTCCCAGAAAGCGGCCAATAGCAATAAGCCGCTTGTGGGACAGCCTGCAAAGGAGCGAGCTGATTCCTTTTAATATGTTATACTTCAAATCCGAAGACATAGAAACCCCTACCATACTCTGCCAACATGCAGCCGAGGCTGCATACTACTGTCCTGCCTCCGTACCGGTGAAAAATGACCGAACGGCTTCGTCCCAGCGTCCCTCTTGTTTCAGAATGTATTCAATGAATTCTCTCGCCGCACCGGCGCCGCCGGCGTGGGAGGACACAAAATCCGCCGCCTCCCGCACCTCCGCGGCCCCGTCAGCGGGGCATCCGGAGAGTCCGGTCTGCGAAAGGAGGGGCAAATCATTCAGGTCATCGCCCATGTAGGCAATTTCCTCCCAAGCCAGGCCGAAGCGCCGGCGCAGCCCGTCCATGACCGCCACCTTGTCCTGCACCTGCATTTCCGTGAAATCCATGTGGAGCTCCTCTGCCCGACGCTGGACAATGTCTGACCTGCGCCCCGTGATGAGGCCGGTGAGATACCCCATGCGGTGTGCCAAGGATATGGCCAGGCCGTCTCTGGCGCTGAAGAGCTTGCATGCCTCGCCCTGAGGCCCCATGACGATCAGCCCCGGGGTGAGCGTGCCATCCACATCAAAGGCAATGAGCCGGATGGGCGCCATTACATGACCCCCTGGCGGAGAAGGTCCGTCACATGGATCATGCCCACGGAAAGGCGCCCCTCATCCACCACAGGAAGAACCGTAATGGGATTGGGCTTGTGATCGTCCATCAAGTGGAGCGCCGCCGCGGCGAGCTTCTCCGGGGTAATGCAGATGGGCGATTTCGTCATGGCCTCCCCTACGGGGCGGTTAAGAAATTCCATCCCCTGATTCAGCCCGCGGCGCACATCTCCATCGGTAAGGAGGCCCTTCAGAATGCCTGCCTCATCGATGACATTCACCGCGCCAAGCCCCTTGGCGGTCATGACGAAGAGCGCATCCTTCACGGAGGCGTGCTCCGAAATGACCGGATTGTCTGCTCCCTTGTGCATGACCATGTCCACCGTCATGAGGAGGCGCTTGCCCAGAGCCCCCCCGGGATGGAACACAGCGAACTGGTCCGCCGTGAAGTGATGCTTTTCCATGATGCTGATGGCCAGTGCGTCTCCCAGGGCCAGGGCCGCCGTAGTGGAGCTCGTGGGCGCCAGTCCCAGACTGCCCGCCTCGCGCTTCACCCCCGCGTCGAGGGCCGCGTCCGCGTCCCGGGCAAGTGTGGAATTCAGATTCCCCACGATGGCGATAACCTTCGCTCCGATGCGCCGGATGGAGGGAAGAATGTTGAGAATCTCTGCCGTCTCCCCGCTGTTGGAATAGGCCACCACCACGTCCGAGTCGGTGACCATCCCCAGGTCCCCGTGAATCGCTTCCCCGGGATGAAGGAAGAAGGCCGGCGTGCCCGTGCTGGCCATGGTGGCCGCCACCTTTCGGGCAATGTGGCCGGATTTTCCCATCCCCGTGAGAATCACCCGCCCGCGGGATTCCTCAATCAGACGGACCGCGCAGATAAACTGCCCGTCCAGCTTGCCGATCAGATCCAGCACAGCCTGCGCTTCATCTCTGAGCACCTGTGCCGCCGTATCTATTACTTCCATAGCGCCTCCTGCCTCAGCGGTCATGGCCGGATGCCCGGTCATTCCGCCCCATGTCCCAAACATCCGCCAGCGGATTGTCTATCCCTTATTATACAGTATGTACCGGAAATCGACGGAAGGATTTCCAAAGGGATTTTATTTTTTACTGTCTCTTCTTTACCACATTATCGATGGCAATGAGGTCCTTCAGCAGATCCTCGAGAGAAGAGAGATAAAGCATATTGGTGGAATCGGACAGCCCCTCCGGCGGATTGTCATGCACCTCCATAAAGAAGCCGTCCACACCGGCTGCCGCCGCCGCCCTTGCCAGGTAGGGAATGAATTCCCGCTGCCCGCCCGTGGACGTGCCGTTGCCTCCCGGGAGCTGCACGCTGTGGGTGGCGTCGAAAATGACCGGATAGCCGAACTGCCGCATGATCGGGAAGGCACGCATGTCCACCACCAGGTTATGGTAGCCGAAGCTCGCCCCCCGCTCGGTGACGGCCAGATTCGGATTGCCCGCCTCCTCCATCTTTTCAATGACATTCTTCATGTCCTCCGGAGCCATGAACTGGCCCTTCTTCACATTCACCGGCTTGCCCGTCTTCGCCGCTCCGTAGACCAGGTCCGTCTGGCGGCAGAGAAAGGCGGGGATCTGGATCATATCCAGCACTTCTGCCGCAGGTTTAAGCTGGGTCACATCATGCACGTCGGAGAGGACGGGCACGCCGAGCTCCTCCTTGATGGACTGAAGAATTTTCAGCCCCTTCTCCAGCCCCGGTCCGCGGAAGGAGTGGAAGGAGGACCGGTTGGCCTTGTCATAGGACGCTTTGAAAATGTACTGCACACCCAGGCGGTCACAGATTTTCTTGATCTCCCTGCCGATCATGAGCGTGCGGTCATACCCTTCAATGACGCAGGGCCCTGCAATGAGGAAGAGCCGATTGCCGTCAAGAGTCAGATTTCCTACCTGTATGGTTTTCATGATTCTGTCCTTTCAAAATACAATTCTGCCCTTTGCAGATCCTCTTCCGTATCAACGCCAATGCCTGGTGTCTCTTCGTAGATGACGCCGATTCGATACCCCATTTCCAGCGCACGGAGCTGCTCCAGTGATTCCGTCTTTTCCAGGGGCGTCTGCTCCATCGCCGCATAGGCCAGAAGGAACTCCCGGCGGTACGCGTAGATGCCCACGTGCTTCAGGGGCGGCTCAGAGAATGCATTCCGCGGATAGGGAATGAGGGAGCGGGAAAAATAGAGGGCCTCCCCCTTCCGGCTCACCACCACCTTCACCGCTGCGGGGTCGTTGTATTCCTCCTCCGCCAAAGGCGCCGCGGCAGTAGCCATATCAAGCTCGGGCCGCTCCTGCAGCAGGAGGGCGAGCCGGTCAATCACCGCCGGATCAATCATGGGTTCATCGCCCTGCACATTGACGATAATATCAAATTCCTGGTGCTGCCGGATGACCTCGGCGAGACGGTCCGTGCCGGTGGGGCAGTCCCGGGAGGTCATCACCGGCGTGCCCCCGAAGGACCGCACCTCCTCGGCGATGGCCTCATGGTCCGTTGCCACGAGCACCGCATCGGGCACCTTCGCCAGGAAGGCCCGTTCGCAAACCCGGCGGATAAGTGTCTTCCCGTGAATCAGCCGGAGAGGCTTTCCGGGAAGCCGGGTAGACTCATATCTGGACGGAATGATACAGGCTGTTTTCATAGTACTTCCTCCGCTTTTTTATGAAATACCGTTTCTCCGCCGCCGGAGAATGTCATTTCAATTCCTATGACATACATGGGCATGTACTTTTCCGGGGCGAAAGGAAGGCGCTCTTTGATCTTGACCGCGTCCTTTTCTGTCACGGCGATGCAGTCTGCCCCGCAGGCCGCCGCCTCCTCCGAGGCGGTGCGGATATCCCCTTCCGTGTAATCGTGATGGTCCGGCAGGTTCCGGCTCCCCGCCACGACAAAGCCCGCTTCCTCGGCGGTGCGGCAGAAGCCGCCAGGATTGCCGATGCCGGAGAGGAGAAACACCGCCTGCCCCCGGACTTCCGGAAGGGGCGCCGTGTGCGGCCAGTCTGCCAGGGGCGTCCATGTCATCGGCGCGTGGTCCGACTCGATCACCGGCGCAGCGGGATTGACCGCCCGAAGCCGCGCCCGGATGGCATCCCGCGCCGCCTGGTCCACCTGCCCTGCCTTGGTGAGAATAAAGAGGCCCGCCCGGCGAAGGGCGTCCTCGGGCTCCCTGAGGAGCCCCCGGGGAAGGACATGTCCGCCCCCGAAGGGATGGGTGCTGTCAATGAGCACCACATCCAAATCGCGGAAAAGCCGCCAGTACTGAAAACCGTCATCGAGAAGGAGTACGTCCGCCCCGAGGGCCTTCGCCGCTGCGGCGGACACCACCCGGTTGCGCCCAGCCAGTACGGGCACGCCGGGGAGCTTGAGCGCCATCATGTAAGGCTCATCCCCCGCCATGGCCTGGGTGGTCCGAATGGACGTCCCGTCCGCCACGATGCCCCCCTTCTTCTCCATGCCGCCCCGGTAGCCCCGGGTGAGAATAGCAGGACGGCGGCCCGCCGCCCTGAGAAAGGATGCCAGATTCATGATGCATGGCGTCTTTCCCGTGCCTCCCGCAGTGATGTTTCCCACGCTGATAACAGGCACGCCGGCGTGTACCGCCCGGGCCATGTCCTGGATCCGCCGGACTGTCACGCCCCGGACATAGGCCTTCTCCAGCAGTGACAAGCCGCCCTGCACGGCCCGGTCCAGCGTCCCCGGATGGGTCTCCTCCATGAGCCGCCGTACATAGGATTCAAGACTCATGGTCCGCCCCCTTCAGCTTCACATGGCGGCTGCGGACCAGCTCCTCGAAGCGTTCAATGTTTCGATGGGTCGCCCCCTGGTTTTCCTGCACCACCTCCAGGGCCTTCCGCCCCATATCGGCAATGCGCTCCGGATGGGCCAGGAGGTCCAGCAGCTTTTCCCGGAAATCCTCCTCGTCCCTGGCCATGATGCACACGCCGCGCTTGCTGAGCAATTCAAAAATTTCCTTGAAATTGAACATGTGCGGGCCGACAATGACCGGCTTGCCGTGGGCTGCCGGCTCGAGAATGTTGTGACCTCCCACGCGGACAAAGCTGCCCCCCACAAACACCACGTCCGCCAGGCTGTAGAGCCGCCCCAGCTCACCGATAGTGTCAAGAATCACCACCTGATGGGGCTTCCCATTGTCCGAGGCCGTCCCCATCTCCGTGCGCCGGATGGCGGAAAATCCGTGGAGGGCCATATGGGCCTTCACCTTCGGCGCCCGGGTCACCTCCCGCACAGCCAGAAGGATCCGCGCGTTTGGGTACGTTTTCAGCACGTCCCTGAAAACGCGCATGATGATTTCCTCTTCGCCGCCGTGGGTACTCCCCGCCACAATGATGGGGCCTGCCCCATCGAAGTGAAATTCCTTCTTCATCGCCTGCCGCTCCTCCTCGGACACGGTGGCGTAGGTCTGGTCATACTTCGTATTGCCTGTGACGATGACCCGCTCCGGGTCAGCCCCCATAGCGATGATATGGTCCGCATCAAAGGAGGACTGCATGCAGAACCGACGGATCTGACGGAGCATTTTTGCCGTAAAGGGACGAATGAGGGAATAGCGCTTCATAGACCGGTCGCTGATCCGGCCGTTCATCATCATCACCGGAATGCGGCGGCGCCAGGCCAGGCGAAGAAAATTGGGCCACAGCTCCGTTTCAATGAGAATGATAATTTTGGGATCCACGATGGTCACGATGCGGCTCGTGATGACCGGCAGGTCAAAGGGGAAGAAAATGTGCCCGTCCGCTTCAGGAATGATGCGCTGCGCCATGCGGTGCCCCGTAGCGGTAACCACGGACACAACCACCATTTCCCCGGGATAGGCCCGCTTCAGCTCCCGCACGATGGGGCTGGCAGCCACCACCTCGCCCACCGATGCGGCGTGCACCCAGATCGCGTTGTGGTAGGCAATCTTTTCCAGTGTCGGCGTGGGCATGACGCCAGCGCTCTGCTTCAGACGGTCATAGAAATCGTCTTCAAAAATCAGGCGATACAGCAGCACCGGAATCTGCAGCACCCAATAAGCCACAAGGCAGATATTATAAAACCAATACATCAATTCGTCCCTTCTGCCTGTCTGATCGACATGGTGTACAACTCGTAATACAGGCCTCTCCGCGCCATAAGCTCCTCGTGAGTACCCCGCTCCTCTATGACGCCGTTATTGATGACCAGAATCTGGTCCGCATTCTGAATGGTGGACAGGCGGTGAGCGATGACAAAGGACGTGCGCCCCACCATGAGCCGATCCAGCGCCTCCTGCACCACCTTCTCGCTCTCCGTGTCGAGGGCCGACGTGGCCTCATCGAGGACGAGAATGGACGGGTTCTTCAGCAGGGCCCGGGCGATGGCGATGCGCTGCCGCTGCCCGCCGGAAAGCATGAGCCCCCGGTCCCCCACCACCGTTTCAATCCCCGCGGGGAGCTGGCGGATGAAGGCTTCCGCATTGGCTGCGCGGACCGCCTCCCACACCGCCTCGTCGGACGCGTCAAGCCGCCCATAGAGAATGTTCTGTCGGATGGTGGTATTAAAGAGAAGCGTGTCCTGGGGCACCATGCCGATCTGCTCCCGGAGCGAATCAAGGGTTACATTCCGGATATCGGTACCGTCGATGAGCACCTCTCCTCCTGTTACATCATAGAAGCGGGGAAGAATATTGGCAACCGTTGTTTTGCCTGCCCCGGAGGGCCCCACGATGGCCACGGTCTGGCCGGGCTCGGCAGTGAAGCACACATCGGTGAGCACGGGATGATCCGCCTCATAGGCAAAGGCCACGTGGCGGAATTCCACCCGGCCTTCGCTCACGGTGAGCGGTTTCGCGTCGGAGCGGTTCTTCACCTCCGGCTCCGTATCCAGGATGGCAAAAATCCGGTCCGCCGCGCCGAGTGATTTCTGTACATTCCCCACCACCTCGGCAATGCGCCGGGTGGGATTGGCCAGGTTGATGGCATAAATGAGGAAGGCAATGAGCTCGCCCGACGTCATGATGCCGTCAATTACGGAGAGCCCGCCGTACCAGATAATGACCGTGATAGCCAGGGCGGAAAAGAATTCCACAAAGGGCGTGAGCTGGCTGTGCTGGCGGATGGTTTTCACATGGGCCCGGAAATTGGCCTCGTTCACCTCATCGAAGCGCTGGATTTCATAGCGGCTCCGGTTGAAGCTCCGCACGATGCGCACGCCCTGGATGACCTCCTGGAGCATGGCCGTCACATCCGCTAACTTTTCCTGCACGTTCCGGCCGCTCTTGTGCAGCTTTTTTCCGAAAAATTTAATGATGAACGACACCATGGGCACGATGATGAGGCAGAGGATGGTGAGCTTCCACTGGAGGTACACCATGGATACGAAGGATCCGATGAAAATGGCCATTTCCTGCACGAAGGACACGAAATTGTCCACGATGGCATTCTGCAGCGCGCTGATGTCATTGGTGAGATTGCTCATGATCTCCCCGGTGCGGCGCTTGTCATAGTAGGAAATGGACAAACGCTGCAGGTGGCCGAAGAGAGTCTTTCTCAGGTCTGTCACCACCCGCTGACCAATGTACCCCATAAGGAAGCGATTGCCGAAGGTGGTAATGCCCCGGATCAGGAAAATGACCAGTATAGCCGCGATGATCCAGTAGAGCATCTCTACATTCTTTTCCTCCAGCACGTGGTCCACAATGTCCTTGATGATCCACGGCACGATGAGGTTCGACGCAGACACACAGATCATGCACACCACCGCCACGAGAAGCGCCTTCCAGTAGGGCCAGAGGTAGCCCAGAAGGCGCCGGTAGCTGCCTATCGATGTGATTCTCCCTTTACTCTTCATTCCGTCCCTCCGCGGTGCGGAGCACCAGCTCCGCTGTGCGGCACACCGCCCCGGCCGGGCCGAGTGCACTTCGCACGTCCTTTAATTTCTTTACCGTCTCCTGCCTCGCTGCCTCGTCGGTGAGCCATTCGTGCAGAATGAGGTGAATGTATTCCGCCTTCACCTCATCCTGGAGCAGCTCCGGCATGACCTCCCGGTCCACGAGCAGATTGGGCAGTCCCACATACTTCACTTGCACCAGGAGCTGTGCCAGCCGCCACGACAGAGGAGCCAGACGATACACCAGCACCGTGGGCAGTTCCATGAGAGCCGTTTCCAGCGTAGCCGTCCCCGATGACGCCACGCAGGCATGGCAGATCTGCATCACATCGTACTGGCATCCCTCCGTCACCTCCACGGACAGCCCCGGCGCCTCTTTCAGATACGCATCCAGCATCTCCTGGGGGATGGTCTCCGCCCGGGGGAGGAAGAACTGGCAGGGCATTTCTTCGTGGAGGCGCAGGGCCGCGCGGAGCATTTCCGGCAGCAGGCCCGCCACCTCGTTTTTCCGGCTCCCCGGCATGAGAAGCACCCGCCGGGCCTCCGGCCTGCCGCGGTAATAGTCCATGGCCTCCTCTTTTGACATGGTCGGCCTGACCACATCCACCAGCGGATGGCCCACAAAGGTCACCTGCGCCCCCGCCTTCCGGTAGGCTTCCTCCTCAAAAGGAAAAATAGACGCCACCTGCGCCACGTCCCGCGCGATGTATTTGGCCCGTCCCTTGTGCCATGCCCATACCGTGGGCGCGATGTAGTACACCACGGGGATACCCATGAGCCTGGCCAGGCGGGCAATTTTCATATTGAACCCGGGATAGTCCACGCACACGAGCACATCGGGCCTCTCCTCCTCCATGGCTTTCCTGAGAAGGTCGCGAAGCCGGAAAAACAGCGGCAGGTGGCGAATGACCTCCACCACGCCGATGATGCCCAGGTTCTGAATGTCATAAATGATGCGCACCCCCGCCCGGGCCATGGCAGAGCCTCCCATACCGAAAAGCTCCGCCTCCGGACAGAGGCGCCGGATTTCTGATGCCACCGCCGCGGCATGCATATCGCCGGAGGCTTCTCCGGCGGAAAACATGACTTTCATAAATGTCCCTGCTCCACGGACAGAATGACCATACCATGCCTGTCCGCTTCCTCAATCACCGCGTCCCTTTCCACAAAGAGCGTGCGGTACGCTTCAATGGCCAGCACCGAGCAGCCCCCCTCAATCATGGAATGAAGCGTCTGCAGACCCACTGCCGGCACATCAAACCGGGGATCCTGCTTCGGCTTGGCCGTCTTCACCACCACGGCGTTGCCCCGGCCCAATTTACCGCCCCGGCGGATGCATTCGTCCGTGCCCTCAATGGCCTCCAGGGCCATCACCGCCTGGTTCTTCACCACCACCGTTTGGCCGATATCCAGTCCGCCGAGCATCTTCGCCGTGCAGAAGCCGTAGGCCACATCCTTCATCTGCGCCTCCGTGGGCTTTTTCTTCGTGAAGACCTGCGGCGCCGGCATGAGTGGCTTTAAATACTTCGTCTGGTCCAGCACGGAAATGCCGTCCTTGGCGAGCTCTGCCACAATGGCCAGCATGATCGTGTCATCCTTGCGGTTGCGCAGGCGGTTCAGAAACTTCAGCCCCCGCATATCCGGCGGACGCATTCCCTTGAAGAGCCATTCCTTCGTCACCTTGCCGAGCATGGTCACTTCCTTCACATTTTCGTGAACCATCGTCTTGATGACCTTGTCCAGCTTTGCCATATTGATGTCGTAATAAACATCAGCAAGCTCCTTCAGACGGGGATCTATCCCGGGAATGAGCGCGATGCACACCGTCTCATAGCCCTGCAGCTTCACTGCCTGCAAAAATTCCACTGGCAGCGTTCCCACGCCAGCGAGCAGCCCGATTCGTTCCATACATTCCTCCTGCCGGCCCCGGATTGGCCAACTATCGATTGCATATGCTCCTATTTTAACATAAAGACCCCGCGCCTGCACCGCCATTCCGCAAAGGATGCACGATTCTCTCCCCCCGGAATCTTTGGCCGGCCAACCACCGCTCCTCCTATGCCTCTTTTTTTCCGTTCATAGCGCAGAGTCATAGCACTTCTTGAAAAAGGAATGCCCATGAATTATACTTGGAT
Source organism: uncultured Dialister sp. (assembly GCA_964587685.1). Classification (GTDB taxonomy): domain Bacteria; phylum Bacillota; class Negativicutes; order Veillonellales; family Dialisteraceae; genus UBA1822. The sequence goes on along the minus strand of CAZPLS010000004.1, from coordinate 2,080 downwards.
AAGTTTTTTCTACAAATTAAAGGCAGTGATTCACTGCAGAAAAGGGGGAATTTTTTTGTTTACAGCCATCCGGGACTACCTGCGCCGCGTCGCTCTCATCAAGCAGATCGCCGTCGGTCTCGTCATAGGCATTCTTATCGCGGTCTTCGTCCCAGACCTTGTTCCGATGTTCTCCATCTTCGGGGATCTCTTCGTAAAAGCACTGAAGGGCGTGGCTCCCGTTCTCGTCTTCTTCCTCGTCATGAATGCCATGGCCCAGAATAAAGAAGACAGCAGTGCCAATATGAAACCCATTATTATTCTCTACCTTATCGGCACCTTTGGCGCCTCCCTGGTGGGCGTCATCCTGTCGTTTCTCTTCCCGACTGCTCTCAATCTCCAGGTATCCGGCGGCGATATCAATCCGCCCAGCGGCATTGTGGAAGTCATGCACAATCTCATTCTCAGTGTAGTGGACAATCCCGTATCCGCCCTGCTCAACGCCAACTACATTGGCATTCTGGCCTGGTCCATCATCCTCGGCATCGCCTTCCGCAGCGTCGGCACTCCAGGCACAAAAGCAGTTCTTTCTGACATTGCCCAGTGCATCACCCAGGTTGTCCAATGGGTCATCCGCTGCGCCCCCATCGGCATCATGGGGCTCGTCGCCAATTCTGTCGGCACCAGTGGTCTCTCTGCCCTCATCGGCTACCTTCACCTGCTGGCCGTGCTCCTCACGGCGTTCCTCTTCGTGGCCGTTGTCATGAATCCTCTTATCGTGTTCCTGAATATCCGCAGAAATCCCTACCCCCTCGTATGGACCACCCTCCGCGAATCCGGCGTATACGCCTTCTTCACCAGAAGCTCTGCGGCCAATATTCCTGTTAACCTGGGCCTCTGCAAACGCCTCGGCCTGAATCCGGACACCTATACCATTTCCATCCCTCTCGGCGCCACCGTCAACATGGCCGGTGCCGCCATCACCATTTCCGTTCTGTCTCTGGCTGCGGCCCACACCCTGGGCATCGCGGTGGATCTCCCCACGGCGCTTCTCCTGTGCATCGTATCTACTATCGGCGCCTGCGGAGCCTCCGGCGTGGCAGGGGGATCTCTCCTCCTGATTCCTGTAGCATGCGCCTCTTTTGGTATCAGCAACGACATCGCCATGCAGGTGGTGGGTGTGGGTTTCATCATCGGCGTCCTGCAGGACTCTTGTGAAACCGCGCTGAACAGCTCCAGCGATGTGCTCTTCACCGCCACGGCTGAATTTGCCGACCGTGCAAGAGAAGGCACCCTTACCGCCGCCGACCTTCACCCGAAGAACCGCTAAGCAAAACTAAAAAAAGCCGGGATACGATTCCTTCCGCGCCGCCGCGCAGAATCGTATCCCGGCTTTTTTCATGCCCAATCTCCCGTTCCTCATTTCTTCCACAGGCCCCTAAGAGCGAGGACAGAAACGACGAGCACCACGAGAGAAGCGAGCAGGGCTATCCCCATGATTTTTGTACATTCTGTATGCTTCATACCATTCGATGCAGGAAAGGATCACAACAGCGACATCTGCCCGCATCTCTCACCTCCTTTCTTTTTATTATATAGCAGAAATTCCCCAAAATAGCCGGTATAGCTTAAATATATTAAAAACCCAATGTGCCGTCTCCCGACACTTTTGCTCTCCCGTCAATCAGACATACAACCAGCCTTTACGTAAGACGATTCTTACGATAAAGGCTGGTTTCATTTGCCTTCAGGCTGATCAGCGCCCGGGAGGAACGTCACACATGGCAGTTCCAAAAAAATGCTGCCGCGGCAGTACAGTCCGTGCTGCCGGAGATACCATAGAACATGCGTCAATCCAGGAGCGGACACCTCTGCATCGAAATTCGATTTCGGGATTGGCGTACAGTACATCAATGAACGCCAACAGACATTCTCCCATGCGGCGTCATTCCTTATCTCCGTTCCATACCCTGTATTGAAATCCAACCGCCTTCCGGTACGCTCCGCTCTTTTTTCACTAAAAAACACCACCGAACAAATTCCGATGGTGTTTTGGTGCCGGAGGCGGGACTTGAACCCGCACGAAGTTGCCTTCGTCAGA
>CAZPLS010000003.1:29751-44549 GCA_964587685.1 uncultured Dialister sp. | reverse complement strand
CCATGGAGAGACCTTTTACAGTGCCCCGCTTGCAATGGTAAAACCCATGACCGAAGCCGCGCCGGCTCGACGCAGTTCCTTCGCCGCTTCCCTAATAGTGGCTCCGGTGGTATATACATCATCAAGCAAAAGAATGCGCCTTCCTGCAACAGACCGCTCCGGATGTATGTGGAACGCATTTTTTACATTTTGCCGACGCGCCTCCCGCTCTAACTTTGACTGGACGTTTGTATTGCGGATCCTCACCAGCAGCTCCGGATCATAAGCTTTCCCCGCCCGCCCCATAAACGTCTGGTATATGAGGTCACATTGGTTATATCCCCGCTCCTTTTTCCTCGCCGCAGATAAAGGAATGGGCGCCGCCAGATCATACACTGCTATCCTTTCCCACCAGGGAAATCGTTCAAGCAGCATGGGAAAGGTCTGTCCCAAATGCTTCTGCCCCCTGTACTTCAGCTGGATGATGCAGTCCCGTATGCCTGCCTCGTATTGCCCACATGTATAGCATCCATCCAAGTCCCTGCTGGATGCGGTGTTAATAAATCTAGGATACCAGAATTTCCGGATGCAGGACTCGCACCACGGCCGATCTGCACCTGTTACCGTGCCGCAGCCGGGACAGCAGACAGGAAAAAACAAGTCCAGCAGCGCCTGTCCCCATTTCATGGCTCTGCCTCCCCCGCCAGCAGTGGCAGCAACATGCTGCATCTTCCCGCCATGCGATACCGGTGCACCGCCTCCGTCAGCGCACACCCCGATGTAACCACAATGGTTTGCTTCTTCGCCCGCGTTACTCCCGTATAGAGAAGGTTTCTCTGAAGCATTCTTTTCTGGGAGGGAAGCAGCACCAGGATGACTCGTTCGTATTCACTTCCCTGACTTTTATGTACGGTAACTGCATAGGCCAGCTGTAGCTCCTTCATTTCCTCCCCTTCATAAGTTACGTCTTTGTCAGGAAACTGGACGATTACCTTCTGCGGAAGGGAAGACCAGACGATGCCAATATCCCCATTATATATGCCCTTTTCATAATTGTTTCTTGTCTGCATCACCTTGTCTCCCCGGCAGAACCCGCTCAGCGTCTCTGCCGGCTTTTGCTGCACATAGGCCTGAATAGCCCGGTTCAAACTGTCCACCCCGCACAGGCCCTTGTACATGGGCGAGAGCACCTGCATATCCCATTTTTGCTCTTCCCCATCATATCCCGCCTCCTGGCAGAGCGCCATGACCTGATGAAAGGCCTCCTCCTCACTGCCGACATGAATGATCCGGAAATCTCCTGTCAAATCCGTTTCCGGTTCCCGGCCCTCCAGAATGCGCGCCGCATTTCTTGTAATGCCGCTTCCTTCCTTCTGCCGAAACACCCGCGCGAGGCGTACCGTCGGCACCTCCCCCCAATTGATAAGGTCCTTGAGGGGCGCTCCCGGCCCTACGGGAGGCAGCTGCTCCGTATCGCCAACGAGAATCATCCGCGCTCCTTCCTTCAATGCACAGAGCAGCCGATAAAAGAGACGCATATCAACCATGGAAGCTTCATCCACAATGATGAGATCCTCCTCCAGCGGTTCTGATTCATTGCGTGCAAAAAATGTTCGCTCTCCATGCCGTTCCGCTTCCAGCGCTTTATGAATCGTGTCCGCCGTCCGTCCACTTGCAAGAGAGAGACGCTTTGCCGCTCGTCCGGTAGGAGCCATAAGACGTATTTTTTTCCCATTCTGCTCTGCCGCGGTGAGAATGGCCTGAATGAGCGTTGTCTTGCCGGTTCCCGGGCCGCCCGTAATAATCAGCACCCCTGATTCCATAGCAGAGTTCACCGCAGCCCTCTGTTCCTCTGCCAGCGTGATATGGTGCTCCCGTTCGAATTTTTCAAGAGCCAGGGAGGCATTGCCCAAGTACGGCGCTCGGAGAAGCATCTTTATACGATAACAACTCTCCGTTTCCGCTTCGTACAAAGAGGGCATATATAAAAAAAGCTGTTTTCTCCACCTCACAGAAGGAATCTCTCCATCCTCCGCAGCTGCCAGTGCTTCTGAATACACCATCTCCTCATCCACCTGCAAAAGCTGCGCGGCCTTCTGGCATGCCGCTACTGCTGGTACACAACAGTGACCTTCCTGTGAAAACTCCATAAGGACACAGAAAATTCCGCAAAGGATGCGCGATTCATCATACTTACTGACCCCTTCAAGGGAGGCAATCCGATCCGCCATATGAAACGTAACGCCCGATACCTCCTTGATAATACGGTACGGCTCATTGTGCAGTACCTGGCGCAGTCCTTCTCCATAGGTTTTTTGCAGCACCGAGGCAAACCGCACTGGAACACCAGCCCGCTGCAAAAGAATCACCATATTTCGCGAATCCGCTCGTTCATCAAAAGAGGCTCTGATTCGCTCCAGCTTTTTCCGCCCTATGCCCGGCACCTCCAGAAGGGCCTCCATGTTGTTTTCCAATACATCGAGAGTTCGGCTGCCAAAGGTGTCCACAATCCGTTTCGCCATGGCCGGCCCGATCCCTTCAATTTCTCCAGAGCCCAGGTACTGCACCATCGTTTCCGCACTGTCCGGAAGAGCCTTCATCATAGACTCTGCCCGAAACTGCATACCAAAACGGGGATGCCTGACCCAGCATCCCCGAATTGAAACCTTCTGCCCGGCCGAAGGCACGCCTACCTGCCCCGTCACAGTTATCACACTGCCGCTTTGCTGCTCTTTCATACGAAAGACGCAGTACATTCCATCGTTGCTGTGGAAAATGACTACTATCACCACGCCTTCCAGCGTTTCTGCCTCAGCCATTACGCCTTCTCCTCACGCTGCCGATCCTTCGACAGATCCATAAGCAGCTGATACCAGCGCTGGAAATAGGGCTGATTGGACGCATCGCTGAGCAGCTTAGAGAGTTCGCAGATATTCTTTTCCTCCCGGGCCGCATCATACACGGGCAGACCGCTTTTCATCTTGCAGTGCGCCACTTCCTTGGACAAGGCCATACGCCGCTCAAAAAGCACCACCATAGTCTGATCTATTTTACGTATTTCGTTTCGTACAGCATCCAATTCATCCATAAGCGGCCTCCCGGTTTTCAAAGTCCATCAACCATTCTTACAGATTCTTGTCATGAAGATCTGCGAGAATTTCAAGAACTTTGCTCTTGCATGCATCCAAAGGTATTTCAATGGTTTCTCCCGTGCGACGGACGCGAATCTCCACATTACCCGATTCCTGCCACTTTTTTCCCACGGTGATTCTCACGGGATATCCAATGAGGTCGGCGTCCTTAAATTTAATACCCGCTCTTTCATTGCGGTCGTCCAACACCACCTCATCGCTCTTTTCTTCAAACGAATCATACAAGGACTGTGCGGCCGCCATGACCGCTTCGTCTTTGTTGTTGGCAGGAACAATGACCGCTTCATAAGGCGCAATGGCCACAGGCCAGATGATGCCATCATCATCATGGCTCTGTTCAATAGCTGCCGCCATCGTGCGGGATACACCGATACCGTAACAGCCCATCACCATAGGCTGGGCTTTTCCATTCTGGTCCAGGTAGGTGCAGCCCAGGGCCTCGCTGTACTTGGTTCCCAATTTGAAGACCTGCCCCACTTCAATGCCCTTCTTGATTTCAATGGATTGACCGCAATGCGGGCACACATCATCCGCATTGATCATGCGAATGGTTTTCACTCGTACATCGCCAAAATCCCTCGCTGGATTGACATGGATGTAATGCTTGTCCGTTTCATTTCCGCCGCAGCAGGCGTCCTGCATTTCCATCACAGTCGCGTCCACAACGATATCAAAATCATCGGTGCAATGAAGTCCGATAGGGCTGATATAGCCTGTCGCGAGACCGCAGCGAGCCAAGTCCTCATCCGATGCCATATCGATGCAGGCCGCGCCGTAAAGATTCTGAAGCTGCACTTCATTCACCTCGTGATCGCCCCGCACCATAGCGAGCACCACCTTTTCATCCAGCTTATAGACAACCGCCTTGATGGACTGCTCTATCGGTGCATGCAGGTAGGAGCAAACCATCTCAATAGTATGCTGCCCGGGGGTGTTCACCAATTCTTTTTCTTTGTCATTCCGGACAGAGCAGGGCAGTGTCTCCGGCACCACCGCTTCCGTGTTGGCCGCAAAATTACAGTGTCGGCAATAGGCCACATCTGCCTCTCCGGAATCCGCCAGCGCTTCAAATTCATGGCTCATGCTTCCGCCGATGGCACCCGAATCTGCCAGAACCGCACGGAAATGGAGCCCGCACCGGGTAAAAATACGGCTATAGGCATCGTACATGAGCTGGTACTGCCGATCCAGCCCTTCCCAGTCTTTATCGAAGGTGTAGCCGTCCTTCATAATGAATTCCCGGCCGCGCATCAGGCCGAAGCGGGGGCGAAGCTCATCACGGTATTTATTCTGAATCTGATACAGACTTACAGGGAGCTGCTTGTACGAGCTGATATCCATGTGCACCAGTGTGGTAATAAGCTCCTCATGCGTCGGTGCGAGGCAGTACTCCCGGCCATGTCTGTCCTGCAGGCGAAACATTTCATCGCCGTATACAATCCATCGGCCCGTCTGTTTCCAAAGCTCCGCCGGTTGAACAATAGGCATCTGTATTTCCTGCGCCCCTGTTTTATTGATTTCCTCCCGGATAATGGCCTCAATTTTCTGCAATGTGCGCCATGCCAGCGGCAGGTACACATAAATACCGCCTACAATTTTACGAACCATGCCTGCCCGAAGCATGTATTTGTGACTGATGACCACCGCTTCAGCCGGCACTTCTCTCAGTGTGGGGCTGTACAATCTGGATGCCAACAATGAAATCTCCTCCTGTGCGGGCTTTTCCTGCCCATTTTATACAATCAATTCTTTTTTATTATAAACCGTTTGGCGGAACCTGCAAACAAAACCGCTTCAATCTGCTTTTTCCTTCTCATATTTGCGAATTTCCTCAAGCAGCACATCGATAAGCTGATCCTCCGGAACACTCCGCAATACCTTTCCATGGCGGAAAAGAAAACCGCTCCCTTTGCCGCAGGCAATCCCGAAATCCGCCTCCCTGGCCTCGCCCGGTCCGTTGACCGCACATCCCATGACAGCCACGCGAATGGGCTGTTTGAATTCCTTCAGCTTCTCCTCCACCGTCTGGGCAATGCTGATGAGATTCACTTGCGTCCTCCCGCAAGTCGGACAAGAAATCATAACCGGCCCATAGGATTGAAGCCCCAGCGAGGAAAGAATCTCTTTTGCCGCCCGAACCTCCTTCAGCGGATTGGCCGTCAGTGAAACGCGGATGGTGTCACCAATGCCGTCAAGCAAAAGGGATCCAATGCCTATGGCCGATTTAACGGTGCCCCTATATTCTGTCCCCGCCTCAGTAACCCCCAGGTGCAGCGGATAATCCACTTTTTCTGCCAGGAGCCGGTTGGCTTTGACCATCATAGGCACATCCGTTGATTTGACGGAAATTACAATGTCGTAAAACCCTTCCTCTTCCAAAATGCGCACATGCTGCAATGCCCCCTCCACCATTCCTTCCGCGGTGGGATGGCCTCCGTAGGCATTCAGGATGTCCTCCGGAAGAGACCCTGCATTGATGCCAATTCGTATAGGAATACCAGCCTGACGTGCTCTGGCAACGACCTTTATTACATTTTCTTTCCGACCAATGTTGCCCGGATTAATGCGGAGCGCATCAATCCCTGCATCCATCGCCGTCAGTGCCAGCCGGTAGTCAAAATGAATATCTGCTACGAGCGGCACCTCTGTCAGTTTCCGCAGCTCTCTCAACGCTTCCGCCGCTTTTTTATCCGGAACCGCCACGCGCACAATATCGGCGCCCACCGCTCCAAGCGCATTGATCTGCGCCGCAGCCCGTTCTGTATCGATCGGACTGAACGTACTCATCGACTGAATCGCAATGGGTGCTCCGCCGCCAATGCAGACGCCTCCTACCTGCACCTGCCTTGTTTGCTTCATACCTTCCCCCCGTTTCCGTCAAAGCCTGATTCGTTCAATATCTTATCTGGACAGGGCCGACAAATCATTGAACGTTGCAAAAAGAAACATGCCCACGAGAATGGTGATTCCCACCGCCTGAATATAGTAGAGTGCCCGGTCCGGCAGTTTTCTCCGAAACAGTGCTTCTCCCAATGTAAGAAACAGCAGGCCTCCATCTAACAGCGGAATGGGGAATAAATTCAAAAGCCCCAGGTTCAGACTCAAAATAGCAATAAAGAGGAGAAACTGAACGATTCCCACTTCCGCCACAGTTCCCGCCATCCGCGCCACCCCAATGGGACCGGACACATCCGTCGATTCACCAACAGCAATGGCGCCAAGCCCGGACACTACAGCATTAAGAACAAAGGCACACCGATCCGCGCCAAGCATCAGCGCTTCTCCCACACTCACGGGCCGGCTGTCCATATAGGGAATGATGCCCACGGTCGCTCTTCCTTCCCCTTTATTTTCCGGAATGATGGAAATGGTCCGAGCCACGCTGTCTCTTTCCAACGTCACTTCCACCACGCGGTTAGCCTTCGTGCTGATCACCTCAGCCAGGTCAGTCCACTGCTGCACGGGCACCTGGTCCACCGCTAAAATCCGATCCCCCGTACGCAGCCCGGAAGCCGCAGCGGGAGAATCGGGCAGCACATTCCCCACCACGGGCGTGTTCGGAAAGGACTGCACGCCAATGGTAAGAAAGAGGCCTGTGAAAATAAGAAAGGCAGAAAACATATTCATGAGGGAGCCAGCACAGATAACGATGAGCCTCGCCCAAACAGGCCGCTCCGTGAAGGCCCGGGGATCTGTCGATTCACCGGGGGCCATGCCCATAATTTTATTGAATCCTCCCAGCGGAATGAGGCGCAGGGAATACTCCGTCTCTCCCCGGCGGCAGGACCACAGCTTGGGCCCAAAACCCACGGCAAATTCCTCCACCTTCATACCGGTAAGCTTGGCCGTGATGAAATGACCTCCTTCATGGATAAGCACAATGATGCTGAACACAATGATGGGCGCGAGAATTGTCATAATCATCCTTCCATCCTCCGAATCGCCGCCTTTGCCGCCGCCCGCGCTCTCTGGTCTGCTTCAAGGATATCCCCCACAGACTGCACGGACCGGGCCTGCCAACCATGCAGCACAGCCTCCACTACATCAAATATTTGGAGGAAGGACAAGCGGCCCTGCACAAACGCTGCTACCGCTTCCTCATCAGCGGCGTTCAAGGCAGCGGTCATATCTCCGCCGGTTTTCCCCGCCTCATAAGCCAAGGAAAGAGACCGGAAGACCTCCGTATCCGGCTTCTGAATGACAATCTGCGAAAGATGATCCCAATCTACAAAGCTGCGGTTCGGTGTGGGGAGGCGCTCCGGATAGGTGAGAGCAAATTGAATGGGTATACGCATATCCGGATTCCCGACCTGTGCAAGAATGGACCCATCCTCATATTCCACCATGGAATGAATGAGGCTCTGCGGCTGAATGACCACCTGAATCCGATCATAGGGTATGCGGAACAGCCAATGGGCCTCAATGATCTCCAGCCCTTTGTTGAACATAGTAGCTGAATCGATGGTCACTTTTCTCCCCATATTCCAGGTAGGATGACGCAGACAATCCGAAAGCGTTACCTGCCCGAGGGCCTCCCGGCTCCAGCCCAGGAAGGGCCCTCCCGATGCCGTCAGGATAAGCCGGTGCACCCCTTGTTTGTCCTGTCCCAGAAGGCACTGAAAAATCGCACTGTGCTCGCTGTCCACTGGGCGAAGGAGAACATGGCCTTCATCGGCTGCCTTCGTTACCAATTCGCCGCCCGTAACAAGCGTTTCTTTATTGGCAAGCGCAATGTTTTTCCCCTGACGAATGGCTTCCAGTGTGGGCGCCAGTCCAGCAATGCCCACCACAGACACCGCCACCAGGTCCACATCGATGCGGCGCACCGCCTCAAGAAGCGCCCCGTCTCCCATAAGGACTTCTGCCGGACCATCATAGCGGCGAAGAAAGGCTTTTCCTGCCTCTTCATCCGTCACCGCTATGCAATGGGGCTGAAATTCCTCCGCCTGCAAAAGCAACTGGTCAATGCGATTGTACGCAGCAAGCACAGAGGCATGAAACCGGTCCTTATGCATGCGAATTACATCCAGCGTTTGCGTGCCAATGGATCCCGTACTTCCCAACAGGGCAATTTCCTTCATAAAAAGCTCCTTAAGACCACAAGACACGCCAGCATGAGCGGCGCCGCAAAAAGCAGGCTGTCAAACCGATCCATGATACCACCGTGACCGGGCAGAATATTTCCTGAATCCTTGATGTCGCATACGCGTTTCACATAGGATTCAAACAGGTCCCCCATGGGTGCAGAAACAGCCATCATAAGGCTGAGAAAAAACGCCGGCAGAAGGGGAAAATCAAAACAGGCGGAAAAAAGCAGGCACGCCGCCACGCAGCCCAGAGAACCGGCAACAAGGCCTTCCATGGTTTTATTTGGACTGATGTGCGGCGCCATTTTATGCCGTCCCCAGTTTTTTCCTACGATATATGCAAAAGTATCGCTAGCCCAAGTTCCGATAAGGGCAAACCAAAGAAGAAAGATTCCCCCATGTATCGTCACGACTGTCCCCACCGGCAACAGATCATCTCCGCCTCGAAGGTAAAGAAAGGAGCCAAAGCCAATGCCAAAATACAAGGCTCCTGTAACCGTTGCCAGCAGGGCCTCCATATCCTCTCTTCCGATGACGAGGATTAAAAAGAGAAGTCCGATAAAAGAGCATATAATCGCTGCTAAAAACAGGGGGAGCGAGAACGCCGCAGCAGCCAGCATCAACGCCACCGCGGTGAGTGCCGCTCTTGTATATACCGAAGTTACTGCCTTCATCATCCGGGCGTATTCCATCCACGCCAGTCCAGCCACGACAAAAACAGCCGCCGTGAACGGAATCCCGCCGGCTGTCACCAGGGCAATGACCGCGGCAATACCCACAACGGCTGTCAGAATGCGCGCTTTCATGCTTCTGCTCCTTCATCAAGACCGCCGAACCGGCGGCCGCGATTGCAAAACCACTCCACCGCCTCATGCAGATTCTCCACAGTAAAGTCCGGCCAGAGCACGGGGGTAAAGTAGAGCTCACTGTAGGAAATCTGCCATAAAAGGAAATTGGAAATGCGTTCTTCTCCTCCCGTCCGAATAAGCAAATCCACATCCTGCGTCGCACTGGGATAGAGTCGCGCCTGTACCGTTTCCTCCGTAATGTTGGCGGGATCCAGTCGTCCGGCCTTCACGTCCTCACCGATTTTCCTCGCCGCCTGAACGATCTCATCCCGGCCGCCATAATTGATGGCTACATTCAAAATGAGTCCATGATTGTCCCGCGTTTCTTCTTCGCACGCTTCAATTTCCCTGCGAAGGCCATCAGACAAGCGTGACCGATCGCCTATGACATGGAGCACCACGCCCTCTTCCAAAAGATCCCGCAACTGGCGCAGGAGATAATCCTTAAAAAGGGCCATCAAAAAATCCACTTCCCGCTTCGGACGTTTCCAGTTTTCTGTAGAAAACGCATATATGGTCAGCCGCTCTATCCCCATGTGCCCCGCTTCTCGCACAATGGTTTTTACATTCGCCGCTCCCGCCTGATGTCCAAACGTCCTTATCCGCCCCTGCTTCTGGGCCCAGCGGCCATTGCCGTCAAGAATGATGGCCACATGCCTGGGATACTTGCGCTTTTCCACCAACTTACTTCTCCCCGCCATATAGTTTCACAAGAGCGGCCGTCACTTCATCACTGTATGCCATACGAGGCATAATCACAGGGCACGCGCCACTCCTTACCAAGTAAAGAAAGTCATCCCTCAATGCATAATGACGGCCCCGGGTAACAGAGAATTCCCCTTCGGGGAATCTCTCCATCAACTTGAGCCGTACATTATCACTAAAGGGCAGGCCTTCCAGATGCATGTGTTCACTCATACAGACATAATCTCTTTGATTTTCTTTTCCGTGACCGAATCTACTTCCTTAATTTTCTGGTCGGTCAGTTTCTGTACCTTTTCTTCCATTTCCTTAATCACATCTTTGGACACTTCGCTCTTTTTTCCTTCCTTTTTCAGGAAGTCATTGCCGTCACGCCGGATATTGCGGATGGCAACCTTGCCTTCTTCCGCCTTTTTGCTGACCACCTTGCATAGATCCTTGCGCCGCTCTTCCGTAAGCTGCGGTATAGCCATGCGAATCAAATTGCCGTCATTCATAGGAACCAATCCCAGATCTGATTGGAGGATGGCTTTTTCAATTTCCTTCAGCATCTTTCGATCCCAGGGCTGCACCACAAGCATGCGCGCTTCCGGCACGGAGACCGTGGCCACCTGCGTCACCGGCGTAGAAGACCCATAATAATCGACCCTCACTCTGTCAAGGAGGCTCGCCGTAGCCTGCCCGGTACGGATGGAGGCAAATTCCGCCTTCAAGGACTGGATGGACTTATCCATTTTTTCTACCAATTTTTTAAATTCTTCCTCGTACATGATTTCATTCCCCTTCAATCAGAGTCCCCAGCGTATCGCCGAGACAAGCTTTTTCAATATTCCCAGGCACATCAATGTTAAACACTACAATCGGAATGGAATTATTCATACAAAGAGTGATGGCCGTATTGTCCATGACTTCCAGTCCACGGCTCAGCACCTCTCCATAGGTCAGGTGCGTAAACATCTTTGCCTCCGGATGGAATTTGGGATCCGCATCATACACACCGTCCGTCTGCTTTTTGGCCATAAGCATGACCGTCGCCTCAATTTCAGCAGCACGAAGAGCGGCCGTTGTATCCGTTGTAAAATAGGGATTGCCCGTGCCGGCGGCAAAAATCACAACGCGCCCCTTTTCCAGGTGGCGCACCGCCCGGCGGCGGATATAAGGCTCTGCAATCTGGCGCATTTCAATAGCCGTTTGCACCCGCGTGGGGATCCCATGCTTTTCCAATCCGTCCTGCATGGCCACGGAATTGATGACCGTAGCGAGCATGCCCATATAATCCGCAGAAACCCGGTCCATGCCTCCAGCGCTTCCTTTCAGGCCCCGCCAGATGTTTCCACCGCCAACGACAACCGCCACCTCCACGCCGGCCTCGCAAACAGTCTTGATTTCGCTGCACAGACGATTCACTACCTCCGGATCAATGCCAAATCCCTTGTCATTCGCCAGCGCCTCTCCGCTCAGCTTCAGCACCACTCGTTTATATTTTATGCCTTCCATACCATGTCCCCCATTCCCGTACCAACTGCCTTACCTTCATCATAGCTGAGTCCCACCGGAGATTCAAGCGAGTCTCATAACCCCTCTGCACAATAAAATAAGAGAACACAACCCTGTGTCCTCTTACTTAAGGAAAATCAAAAATCAGCCAGACACCGGCAGGGCGGGACATAACTGCCACGCCGGGCCTTCCGTACCGATTGCTGTATATGTATCAACGATTAATCTGTTTCTGAATTTCTTCCGCAAGGTTTTCCTGCTTCTTTTCGATGCCCTCGCCGAGCTGGAAGCGAGCAAACCGAACGACCTCTGCGCCCTTGGATTTCAGCAGCTTGGAAATCGTAATATCTCCGTCTCTGATGTAATCCTGATCCAGGAGACACACCTCTTTGTAATACTTATTGATCCGGCCGATGACCATTTTTTCAATGATCTGCTCCGGTTTCCCTTCGTTGCGGGCCTGTTCAGAAAGAACGGCCTTTTCATGGTCGAGCTCTTCCGCCGGCACACTTGCCCGGTCAAGGTAGGACGGATTGGCCGCTGCCACCTGCATAGCCACATCCTTACCTAATTCCATATCGCCGCCCTTTAACTCAACGAGGACGCCAATTTTTCCGCCGCCATGGATATAGCTGTAAACCTGACCCTCCGCAGTTTCAAAACGGGCGAACCGGCGCACAGAAATATTTTCCCCAATTTTGGCCACCGCTTCTGTAACAATGTCCTTCACCGTTTTGTCGCCCAGAGAAGACGCCAGGAGTGCTTCCACATCTGCCGGCGCCGCTTTTGCAGTCTGCTCAGCAATGGTCTTTGCCAGCCCCTGGAATCCTTCATTATGGCCTACGAAATCGGTTTCGCAGTTGACTTCCACAATCACGCCCACTTTTCCATCTTCAGAAACATGGGAAACCACAGCGCCTTCTGCGGCAATGCGTCCTGCTTTCTTCGCTGCCTGAGAGAGGCCTTTTTCCCGAAGAATATCAACCGCCTTTGCCATGTCCCCATTTGCTTCGGCCAGGGCTTTTTTGCAGTCCATCATCCCTGCACCGGTGGATTCACGCAGTTCCTTAACCATGCTCGCCGTAATAACTGCCATTCTGTAACCTCCTGTAATTTTACTGGAACATATACGCACAAAATTAGAAATCCCGCCGCTGCCGTATACGCGGCGGCGTCAGAATTTCTAAATGACAATGCTGATTTCCTCTATACTTGTATTATATTATTCTTCCCCTTCAGCGGTTTCTTCCTGCACGTCCTCGGCCGGAGCCTCTGCCTCCGCTTCCTCTTCCTGCTGACCCTGACGGCCTTCCAGGATAGCATCCGCCATTTTGCTGGTGAGAAGCTTTACCGCGCGAATGGCATCATCGTTAGCCGGAATCGGATAGTCAATCAGCTCCGGATCACAGTTGGTGTCAACGGTTGCCACGACGGGAATGTGCAGCTTACGCGCTTCAGAAACAGCGATTTCTTCCTTCTTGGAATCGATAACGAAAATCGCTCCGGGGAGGCGCTTCATGTCCTTAATGCCGCCCAGATTCTTTTCCAGCTTTTCCTTCTCGCGCTGCATGAGGATGACTTCCTTCTTCGTATACTGGGAAGTCGTGCCGTCAGCAAACATGGCTTCCAGTTCCTTCAGGCGAGCAATGCGCGTCTGAATGGTACGGAAATTAGTCAGCATGCCGCCCAGCCAGCGTTCATTTACATAAAACATGTTGCAGCGAAGCGCTTCTTCTCTGATAGCGTTCTGAGCCTGCTTCTTCGTGCCCACAAAAAGGACCGGCTGGCCGCTAGCAGCCACTTCACGAAGGAATGCATAGGCTTCTTCCACTTTCTTTACCGTTTTCTGCAGGTCAATGATATAAATGCCATTGCGTTCGGTAAAAATGTAGGGCGCCATCTTCGGATTCCACCGGCGGGTCTGATGACCGAAGTGAACCCCTGCTTCAAGTAACTGCTTCATGGATACAATTGCCATAAATAAAACCTCCTGTTTTTTACTTCTGCCTGCTTCCTCTCTCACAGCCACCACCGCAACGATCTGCGGCGGCACAGATGCGGGATCTGCATGACATGTACATTTACGCCTACTTATTTTATCAAAGGACTTTCACATGCGCAAGCCAAAAGAAAGCAATTTGCCTATCAAAGGCAGGTTTTCCTCCTTTCTCGTAATTTCAAGCCGCCGCTTTCGGTGCAAAAAATTTCTCACTACGCCAATCCCTTCCGTTTCCTTCCCTGAACGAGAAGAACAGCAGCAAACTTTCTGCGCATACATGCCCATTGCATCCGGTCCATTCCCATCTGGGACGTACAAAAATTCAACATTTTCTGCTCTGACGTGCTATCATAAAATAAATTTCCCCTGCCGGCATCTGAACGGGCCGCCGGCAGAACCATGAAAGGAGACGATGCATTTGGAGCCGATTCCATCCGCGCCGAAGCAGAAAAAACTGCATATTGAATGTCTCCGCATTCTCTGTATCTGGCTTGTCATGTTCACCCATTCCTCCACCGCCGGATTCTCTCTGTACCTCACCCAGCAGGATTCCCCCTGGTTTCCACTCTACCTTCTCGTTCCCTTTTGGGTGAAAACGGCGGTTCCCATATTTTTTATGGTATCCGGCGCGCTTCTTCTGGGAAAGGATGAGCCTATCTCCGTCATTTTCAAAAAAAGAATCTGGCGCTTTGTGCAGATTATTCTTATTTTTTCCTTTTTCACTTACCTCATTATATATGTACTCCCGTCACGCTACTTCAGCTTCACCCATTTCCTCTCCATTGTGTATACCTCCAACGTGGCCACAGCGTACTACTTCCTCTATATTTACATTTCCTTTCTTCTCATGCTCCCCCTGTGGCGGGCCATGGTGAGGAATCTGAAAAATATCCACTACCACTACCTCATCGGGCTGAACCTTTTCTTTGTGGGCGCCGTGCCAGTCTTTTCCTTTCTCATATTCCGCGGTCATGGGGACATCAATTACTTCCTCCATCCCCTTCTCGCAGTGAGTGAACCCACCTTTTACTTCATCATCGGATACTGGATGGAAAATGTGCTTCCCGAATCGTGGATTACGAAAAAGAATCTTCTGCGTCTGGGCTTGCTGGCTGCCGCCGGGACATGCCTCGCCGCCGCCATGACCTGCTTTTACGGCTATACCGCAGGGGGGCTGACAGAAGCCATTTCCCAACGCTTCTACGATTCCTTCCTCTTTCTAAATACGGCCTTTCTTTACTGCCTCTGCCGCTACTGGTTCAGCCGCCACACCCTCACGGAAACGTGGACAAAGCGCCTCCTCTTCCTGGGACGGCTCTCCTTCGGCATTATGCTCTTTGAAGAAGTCACGCGGGCCGTCACGCACCGCCTTCTCACGAAATTACTGCTCCCCGCCTTCCCATCCTTCCCCCTTACTGATGCCGTTCTGTGGATCTCCATCGCCTTTGCACTGGGCGCTCTTATGACATGGCTCACCAGAAAAATCCCTTACTTCCGAAAATTACTTTAGGGGAATTTCGCGGGGCGGAGTGGT
>CAZPLS010000003.1:0-29651 GCA_964587685.1 uncultured Dialister sp. | reverse complement strand
TCCATCATGCCTCCAGCACCGATAAAATCTATATTTTTTCGCTTTTGTGTCATCGCATGGTATTGTGTGCGAATATGTACCCGATTGTCAACTTGCCATCCATTTTACCAAACGTTTTACCAACAATTTACCACTGCCCGCGCCTGTCTATAGGTTTGCGGCGTCCAATTTCCCCATT
This sequence comes from uncultured Dialister sp., assembly GCA_964587685.1. Classification (GTDB taxonomy): domain Bacteria; phylum Bacillota; class Negativicutes; order Veillonellales; family Dialisteraceae; genus UBA1822. The sequence goes on along the minus strand of CAZPLS010000003.1, from coordinate 29,473 downwards.
GCCTCTTCCTTTTGCTCATCGTATACATGGCAATATAGATCGGCGGTCATTGCGAGGCTGGAATGTCCTAACAGTTCTCTTAATTTGATTTAAAAATCCTCACAAAACAGCCTCTTTCCGCTGCGTTGTGAGGATTTTTTTATACTGTCTGTCAGGATTTAATGACGATTTTCACTACCGGGTCTGTCTTCGATGTGAGCCGCTCGAAGGCATGCTGCAGCTCGGAGAGAGGCAGAATATCGGTGACATACCGCTCGGGATCAATCATACCCCGGGCAATCAGGTCAATAGTCTCTTCAAATTCCACCCGAGTGCAGGAGACGCTCCCCACCAGGCGAATTTCCTGGAGCACTGCCCGGTTCATGGAGAAGGGTACCTGATCCTCTATAGAATTGCCGATCATGACAATTTCCCCGCCGGGACGCACCGCTTCAATGGCTGTCTGCAGAGTGTCTCCGCCGCCCACCGCTTCAAATACCACATCGAAGCCGCCATTGGAAGCTTCCTGCATAATGGCCGCCCGGTTCGGATCATTCCCATCAAAGTATTCATCAAAATCTCCGATTTCCTTAGCCTTGGCAATTTTTCTGTCATTGACCTTGGACATGGCCACATAGGAAGCACCGGCTTTTTTTGCGAGTGTGCCAATGAGCTGTCCAATAATGCCGCTGCCCACAACCAACACTTTTCCATGGAGATGCAGACTGGAATGCTTCACCGCATGATAGGCCACCATGAGAGGATCAATCAACCCGGCCGCCACGTCCGATACCGTGTCCGGCAGCAGGTACGCATTGGAGGCCTTTCCCACAAACTGCTCTGCATAGGCGCCGTTGCAGACGAATCCGATGTAATTGGTCCCGTTTACCTCCCGGCAGAGATGCTCCTGACCGGCCCGGCACATATCGCATTCCCCGCAGTACAGGTTCGCCCAGAACACCACGCGGTCACCCACCTTAAACTGGCTGTCTCCCGGGTCGATCACGGTGCCACAGAACTCGTGACCCATAATGAAATCCCCTTGGTGACTGGGATTCCAGCCTTTGCCGGATTTCCACATATGGATGTCGCTGCCGCACACACCGCAGGCGTTAACCTTGATTTTTATCAATCCCGGCCCCATTTCCGGCACGGGTACGTCCTTAATTTCAATGGTCTGCGGGCCTGCAAGCACCGCTGCTTTCATCAGTTCCATTTTCCTTCTCCTTTTTCATCTCGCATCACAGAGAAAACGTCATGTCCACCTGCTGAGGCAATTCATGAAACAGCTGCAAATCGGAAGTGATTCGCCCAATGGGCACCACCTCCATGGTCAAATTAGGACGATCCGTTTGATCATAAAAAATAGCAATCGTGTTGTTCTGACGGCAGTAGGTAATGTCACCGTTCTCGAAGCGAAGCTGTCCTCTTGCTTCCGTGGCTGGCGTAAAATCCAGCGGTCCATAAAATTCCCGGCCGCCCCAGCCGCTCATGCGAACGGCAAGAGGCATATGGCTGCGGATTTCTTCGGCAAGGGGCGTGTCGTAGAGCACTCCCTCTGCGATCTCTCCCTGTATCAGCACCTGTATGGCCCTCTCGCCGGTCTGCGCACCTGCCGGTGATACGCCAATGCGCTGCAGCCATTCCGCTACCCGGCCATCCGCACCGGGCACATCTTCTGCATCCAGCGCCAGACCGGACAAGGTCTCCCTTTCGCCCTCCACAGCCGCGGCAATGGCGCTGTAACTGTCGCCGGCCCCATAGCCGTCATGGGTGCAGAAGGGAATGATCGTCTTTCCCGCCAAATCATGCTCCGACAGGAAAGTGAAGATGGCCTGCGGTGCGTGCGTGGCCCACACAGGGTAGCCGATAAACACCGTGGAATAGGAGGATACATCAACGGACTCACCCACCAGCTCAGGCAGGACCCCCTCCCGAATTTCTTCATGATTCCTGTCGATTACCTCACGGAAATCCGTCGAGTAGGGCTGTTTCACCTGAATAGAATACAGGTCGCCCCCCGCCTCCTTTTGAATCATGCGGGCCACATATTCCGTAGTACCGATAAGCTCAGATCCATCCCTGACCAGACTGGCCGACGTACTGGCATCCATACCATCCCCATAAGGTGCATTGTTTCCAAGGGAGAAATAAACGATAAGCGTATTGCTCCCTCCTTCTGTGCGCGCCTTCGGAGCCGGCGCTGTCGCCGCACCTCCGCCCTGGCAGGCTGTACACAACAGTCCCAACGCGATGCAGAATACCGCTAATGCTGCACGCTTTTTCATAAGCTCCTCCTTTTTTTGCACAATAAAAAATGTAAATGCTTCAGTATGCCTTTCTTTCCTGCTGCATTTACATTATAAAATTTAAAATTATGTATATCTAATACTTTGCAATTATGGGCAATCCATGCCTTCATCGCATAGTTCAGTGATCCAGTCGCTTCCTGGCAAATTCCACAAATTTTTCCGCCGCCCGGGATAGAGGCTGTAGCCGGCACCAAGCCAGGGCACAGCCTGCGAGCAGGTTCGGCTTGAGCGGCCGATAGGTAATCACATCCTTGTCCCAAAAGGAAATGGACCCTTTTATAATCAAGGCATAAGCCAGTCCATAGTGAACCATCACCGAGCTGTTTGAAGGAAGATTCGCAGTGAATGCCACGTGCAGGTCCGGATATAAATCACCAAACCAGTGGGCAAGCTCGCTTTGCACCCCCAGCCGGCGCGGCAGAATGATCGGCACATCCTTCAAATCCTCAGGGGAGATCGCCTCCTTTTCCGCCAGGGGCATATCGGGCCGCATGGCCACCACCCACTGCTCCTTTTGCTTGAGGCGGATAAAGTTATACTTCCCCATATCCACCGGCTCCAGCAAAAGGCCAATATCCACAAGACCCCGGTCCATCCTGTCTTTTACGTGATCCGCCGTGGCGGTATACAAATCAAATTTAACAGACGGGTAGCTTTTCTGAAAAGCGCCAAACAATTCCGGCAGCATCTGCACCCCCGCCAAGTCTCCACAGCCAATAAATACGGTCCCCTCAAGGGAACTGCCGCTGTTGCTCACTTCCTCTTCCGTCCTATTGACGAGCTCCAGAATTTCCTCCGCTCGGCGCCGAAGAAGCATCCCTTCCTCAGTGAGCGAAATTTTCCGACTCCCCCTCAAAAAGAGCTTGACTCCCAGTTCCTGCTCCATCTGCGCCATTTGTCTGCTCAACGTGGGCTGCGTCACATGAAGGACCTCAGCCGCTCTGCTGATTGTCTCTGTCTGGGCCACCGCCAGAAAATACTGCAGCAATCTCAGTTCCATTTCAATCATCTCCAGGCAGAATTACTGCGTCGACATACTTACATCCCAAACAGGGCGCGCAGTGACTGCATCATACCATCCCACCATTGACCAAGCCAATCGCTAAGGCCTTCCTCTCCGCTGTCCTGTGCCTCTGCCGGTTCCTGTCCGTCATCCGCCGCAGCTCTTCCATGACCGGCAAACCACAGCCAAGGCCAGAAGGAAAAGCCACCAAAGAAGCCACCGCCAGAGCCGGTGAGCTGATTCCGCGTCGCGCCGGTCTGATTCTGTCCGCCTGCTTGCCTGGCAGCGTCGGCTGTCCCCTCCGTTCTCGTGCTTCGCCGACCGTAATCGGCAGGATCAACCCCCTGGTCAATGGACCGGCCCGCATTCTGCCCTGCCGCTTCATTGGCTGGCCTTACGCTCTCTCGCGGCGCCTTTTCGGTCTGCCGCGGCGTTATGTGTGGTGTGGTGCGGGTAATGGAAGGCCCGCCCAGTCGTCCGCCACCCATGCGCCCACCCTTGGCCAACACCGGCGAAACCACCGTCCCTACCATGGCAGAAAGACACAACACAACTATTATTTTATTTATTTTCATAAAGATGCCTCCCTCTGTTTTCTTTACCCATGCTTTCCCATTCTTTTGGCATCCAGAAAGCACACCAAAAGTCCTTCATTCGTTTTCTCCACATAAATCGTGGTCTTTTTCCCCAGCCATAAAGCAAAATCTGCCGTTTTTTCATCAGCATTTCCACAGTTATTTTCCAGAAATGCCGTATACGCCGCAAAGGCCCTCTCCGTTTCTGCCTCTGTTTCCAGCAGCAGAGGTACATTGATCTGTACCAGCCTTTCCTTGTCAAAGGCGGCAGTCACCACAAGAGGGCCCTGGATTCCCATCTGCTCGGTAAAATCAGTAAAATTCACCGCATACAGCGCTCCGCCGGCCAAAGTATCCTCCAAATACTTCACCGCATAGCGCTCACTCACCGTTTTCACTGCATCGCCCCAGCGCATATCCCCGAAGCCCTCTGGTTCCCCCCTGTACGCACCCGCATGGCCCGCGCAGGCCAGCCACAGCGCCGCAGCGAGAATTAGTATCCAAATCCGTTTCATCTGTTTCTTCCTTTCGTATACGGTTCTATTTTTTCATTATATCAGATATTTTCACCGACTTCTGTCTCCTTTCCCTACAAAAGATCCCCATGTACTTAGGTGCGAATACGATGTGATACTTACAATTCCACTTCGTATGTGCTAAAATGTGACCAGTGTTATTCATAATAAAAACTCCTGTCTCTTAAATAACTTGCGTTACAGGCCGCATGTTTGTCTTACCTGACAGGAGTTTTTATATAAACAAATAACTCATCGCTAAAGCTTTACTGAACTCCCGGTCTAACCGGGGGTTTTCGAACTGCCAAAAGGGGCAGGCGGGTACATCCGCCTGCCCCTTTTCGAGCAATATTAAGCTTTGACAGTCTTATCCACAGCGTCCGCCAACCCCGGAAAATCGAGAGTGGCAAAAAGATCTGGCAGCGTCTCATTCCGACGAATTCTTGTCACCGTGCCGTCTTCATGAAGAAGCAGCTCCTGATGGCGCAGCTTGCCGTTATAGTTAAATCCCATGCTGTGCCCATGGGCACCCGCATCGTGGATAACAAGGAGATCCCCTGTTTCAATGGGCGGAAGGGGTCTTTGCACGGCAAATTTATCATTGTTTTCACAAAGCGACCCTGTCACATCATACACCTCTGTTGCGGGAAGGTGCTCCTTTCCTACAACGGTGATATGATGGTATGCACCATACATGCCCGGACGCATCAGGTCCGCCATGGACGCATCAAGACCGATATAGTTGCGGTAAATGTGTTTGTAATGAATGGCTCTGGATACAAGGTATCCGTATGGTCCTGTAATCATGCGGCCGCACTCAAAGGACAGGCGGGTATGGTCAAAGCCCTTCATTTTTTCCTCAAAGAGCTTTTTCGCCCCTTCCCCAAGAGCCATGAGGTCTACCGCCTCTTCCTCCGAGCGATAGGGAATCCCGATGCCGCCGCCAAAGTCAATAAAATCAACGGTAATGCCCAACTTGTCCCGCATCTCATTGGCCAGGTCAAACATCATGCGGATCGTGCCGAGCAGGCCCTCCAATGCGAGTTCACAGGAAATGACCATGGTATGAATACCAATGTAGGGAATGCGCTTTTCCTTAGCCCAGGTCGCGCAGGTAAAGAGCTGCTCCCTTGTCATGCCATACTTGGCTTCCTCTGGTTTTCCGATGATGGCATTGCCCCGGGCAAGCTCCGGTCCCGGATTAAAGCGGAAGCAAATCTTTTCGGGAACAATGCCAAGGCGATCCAAATCGTCCAGATTGGACACATCGTCCAGATTGATAATTGCCCCCAGCTCATGGGCTTTCAGAAATTCCTCATCCGCCGTATCATTGGAGGAAAAAACGATGGCCTCGCCCCGAAGCCCCACCGCTTCCGAGAGCACCAATTCCGCCAGGGAGCTGCAGTCAGCCCCTACATGCTGCTCCTTCAAAAGCTTCATCAACCACGGATTCGGTGTTGCTTTCACGGCAAAATATTCATAAAAATTCGGATTCCAGGAAAATGCCGCCTGCAACGTCTTCACTCCATCGATGATACCCTTTTCATCATACAAATGAAAGGGCGTGCCGAACTGCTCCGCCAATTCCCGAATTTTTTCATCACTGCAAGGCAACGTTTTGACTGACATGCCTGTTCCTCCTCTAGCAGAAATTTTTATGTATACAAACGGCAACAACTCAAATGGGCCGCCTTTTTTTCATTACGGCGGCTCATTCCTCTGATTTCTTAACTTTTATTTTTTTGCATTTGCCACAGCCAATGCACTGTAATCTTCAATCCACTTGGGAATGGCATCTTGGTTTTCTTCGATCACTTCATTCACCAGCTGCACCATATCCTCGTTCCCCTTGGGAATGGCCACACTGGAGGAGCTCCGCACGTTTTCAAATTTGACCCCCGAATCGGCCAGCGCCGGATTCATGATGAGATACTGCTGTGCCACCACGCCCTGCGATGCCACTGCGTCCAGTTTTCCATGCTCCAGCTCAATGAGCGTATCGGGAATGCGGTCCAGAGCCACCACCTTGGCCTCCGGAATCTGCGTACGAGCCAGCTGCTCCTGCAGCGTAGATTTCTGCGCACCGATGGTCTTGCCTCGGAAATCCTCAAGGGTCTTGAACTTACCTGCATCTTCCTTGCGGATCAGTAAAATGTGCGGGCTGTGCATGTAGGGATTGGAAAAATCCACCGCCTGTCTGCGCTCATCCGTCGCATTGATAGCAGCAATAGCGATATCGATTTTATCGGCGGCAATGGAGGACAAGAGCGCGGAAAAGCTCATATCCTGCACTTCCAGCTTCACTCCCAATTTATCGGCAATCTTCTGCCCCAATTCCACGTCAATGCCCACAACGGTCTTTTCGCTTTTTGAGGTATCAATAAATTCATAGGGTGGAAATCCCGAAGCCGTCCCCATGACAAGGGTTCCTTTTTCCTTGATTTTCTGCAGGAGCTGCCCCTGCGGCGCAGCGCTTTCTTCCTTCTTCGTGTCCCCACCGCATCCTGTAAGGCAAATAAGACCTGCGGTCATGCAACCCGCAAATATAGCTTTTACTGTTTTATTCAAAATAGTCTTCCCCTTTCCATTATTTATCAACGAACCGCCTTGATTTTAAATTTCCATTCCAGTGCCCGCAGAATGTTGGACACCACAAACGTCATAATGAAGTAATATACCGCTACAATCACCAGAGGCGGGAATGGCTGAAAACTGATTCCCTGAATGGTGGTGGCTGTATACATTAAATCAGCCATGCCAATGACAGATACCTGAGAGGACTCTTTAATAAGAATGACAAATTCATTGCCAATAACTGGCAATATATTCTTGATCGCCTGCGGAATAATGATGCGCACCATGGATTCCCACTTAGAAAACCCAAGAGACATCGCGCCTTCCATCTGGCCCTTGCTGATAGACTGAATCCCCGAACGGACAATTTCACATTCATAGGCGCCGGAATTGATGATAAGCGCTAGAATTCCGGCAGACAACCGCTCAAAGTCCACACCCATAATCTGAAAACTGGGGAAATGGATCCCCAAATAGGGCAACCCGAAAAATACGAGGGAAATCTGCACCAGAATTGGCGTTCCGCGGATAATTTCCACATAGGCCGTGGCAATGGCCCGCAGTACTCTCCACCCGGAAATTTTCATAAAGGCCAGGACAACCCCCAACAGCAGTCCGAAAAAGCATGACATAATCGAAATGACAATGGTCACTTTGATACCCGACATAAATATGTCGTTGTATTTTATGGCTGTATCAATTACCGTATCCATGTTGCCGCCTCTCCTTAAATGTCCGCATGAAGGAGTCGCTTCAGGAACACCCGCGTCCGTTCTTCCTTCGGATTCGTAAAAATATCTCTGGGATCCCCTTCTTCCACAATGTAGCCTTTATCCATAAACACCACACGGTCCGCCACTGATCGGGCAAACTGCATTTCGTGCGTTACCACGGCCATGGTCATGCCCTGCTGTGCCAACGCCTTCATCACTTTCAGCACGTCGCCGACCAGCTCCGGATCCAATGCCGAAGTAGGTTCATCAAAAAGAAGCATTTTTGGCTTCATGGCCATTGCCCGGGCGATGGCCACACGCTGCTGCTGGCCGCCGGAGAGCTGCTCCGGATAAAAATCCGCGTGGTCCTCCAATCCCACCTGGGACAGAAGCTCCATGGCCTGCTCCTTCGCTTCCTTTTCCGGCGTTTTCCGGATATGCATCGGCGCATACATCACGTTTTTCAGCACCGTGAACATGGGAAATAAATTGAACTGCTGGAATACCATGCCCACGTCACGACGGAGCATATTTACATCCGTGCTCGCATCAATCCGCTTCCCTTCAAACCAGAGCTCACCGCCTGTAGGCGTTTCCAGCAGATTCAGACAACGCAGAAAAGTGCTTTTCCCAGACCCGGACGGGCCGATAATGGTAACCACTTCACCGTCATAAATCTGCATGCTGATATCTTTCAAAACTTCCAGCCTACCGAAGCTCTTTTTAATATTTCGGATGTCATAGATGATATTTTCTTTCTTTCCCATAGCCGTTTTCTCCCAATAATATATACCGAATGGTAGCATATTTATTCATAGCTGTCAATGTAATTGCGTTAAAGACATACTACCGCTCACGTTACGCCGCATCCAGTCGGATAGAGTCCAGTTGCGCTGTTTTTATCACTTATGATGCTTTTATCAAACCTAAAGATATGAAAATCACCAAAACAAAAAGACCCCCACCTGAAAAGAGGCCTTTTTGTTTACGGAAATACAGGAGAAAGGAAATAAGAGGGGGTCATGGATCACTCCAAAACTTGCTCCTGTGAATGATCCGGAATACCTGTCTCATCCGCTCTGAGAAACACCCGCATGCTTCACATTTCCTATGATTGGATAAGATCCGTCTATTCCTTGTCCTTATCATATCATAAGGCGTAGGAATAAACAATAGGAGAAAAATAATTTCTTTTCCTTTCTTTCAAAAAAATTATCATTCTCTGCAAAGTGATATGCAGTATGGTCGCCTACCTCTAACACCTTCACGCTCGGGATAGTTTCCCCCAATACCGCCGCCACAGCGTGGGCATAGCAATGGCTCCCACAATCAGAACAATGCCGCCCGCCTGGATAAGACTGAAGGCCGTTCCGAAAATCACGTAGGACATCAATACTGAGGCCACCGGCTCTACCGTTGTGGTCAGACTGGCCTGATCAACGGACAGGTAAGCAAGCCCCACATTATAGCAGATAAACGCCACCGCCGTACCGCACACGACAATGACAAACAAATCAAAGAGCAAATCCCATTGAAAGAAGTCAAGGAAATTCAATTGGTCTGTCATCCCCCACGAAGCCACCGCCCCGAAGAACATGCCCCACGCAAGGAGAAACGATGTATCCAATTTCCCTACGAGATGCTTCGGGAAGATGGCCGCCACGGCATAAAACACCGCCGAAGCCATGGCCCAGGCAAAACATTCTGTGGAAACGGAAAGAGCATCCAGCCGCCCGCCTGTGGCGAGGAAAAAGGTCCCCAGAATTGCCATAACCACGGCAATCACTGCGCCCGGCTGGGGCCACGCCCACTGCCGGAAGGCGAGCCAGCAAATCACCATGGCCGGGCAAGTGTATTGCAGCACAGTCACCACCGCCGCATTGCCCAAGTCAATGGCTTCAAAATAGGAAAAATGCATGGCCATGAGTCCTACAATGCCGTAAAATAAAATTTCTCCCCAAAGGCGAGGAGACTTCTTCATGGCGGTCCAATTCTTCTTCCACTTTCCTTCCAAAATCGTCATTGCCGCCATTATAAAGCTCGTGCAGAACATGCGAAACGTAGTAAGGTCCATGGCATTGAGTTCACTGTGCGCAAAGAAATGCTGCGCCGCCACGCCGCTTCCCGCCCACATGACACCGGCGGTCATACAAAAAAACAGAGCTAACTTTTCCACTCCGCTTCCCTCCCGGATGCTTCACATAATTGCTTGAATGACTGTTATTGTATCATAACCTATCAAAGGGGGAAATCCCTCGGAATGCACTCGCAGCCGCATTCATTTTTCCCAAAGAAAAGCCACAGGCACATGCCTGCGGTCTTTTTTCACGGCAGCTCCTCGTCACTGAACTGCTCCTGTATGGTATTGATAAATGCTCGAAGCGTTACGAGCCAATCCAGCACCTGTTCCTTCATGTATGGCACAGCGGCCCGCCCCTTATCGGTGATGCTGTAAATGCGCTTGCTCCTCTTGTCAGGAGAATCCCATCGGCTTTCCACAAAATGCTTGCTTTCCATGTACCGCAGCACCGGATAGAGCTCATTGGGATTCGGGCGGTACACATTGTTGGTACGCTCATAGATTTCCCGCTCGATCCGATTCCCATAATTGCTTTCCTCCATGAGAATGTCCAGCACAAACGTAGCAGTGAGAAGGCGCTTCCACTGGCGTCGGCGGGTGAGCTCATCGATTTCTTCCTTGTATTCCGCTGTGATCCCTTTTACATTCTCTTCCATATGATTCCTCTCCCCCAGATACGCAATGCACTTCCCCAGTGGTTTAAATTCTTTATTACTTAACCTTATTATAATTGATTCATTTTCCAAATACAAATCTTTTTATTAACTACATTATTATTTCCTTTAAGCTGCTTTATTTCTCCTTCTGTGGACACGAAAAAAAGGCGCTTCCCTGCCAGGGAGGAAAACGCCTTTTGCCATTACTCTACGAGATCATTCCGAAGGGCCCGGTGCGCCATGCCTACCGCCACCTCGTTGAAACGAAGCACGCCCACGCCCACATATACGGCCACGCAGAGGTGCTCGTTCCACCGGGCAATGCCGATTTTGCCGCCCACATTCATTCCGAGGGCCTTCAGCTTGATTTGCTCAATGGCCGATTCCACCGCGCCCAGCACGGCGCCGTCCCCCACATGGGTATCCGAGACGACGTGCTGCCGCTGCGCCGCAACGATGGCCGATTCAAACACTTTGGAAAGAATATCGGGAAACCGTCCGCCAAAATTCACTGCCACAGCACGAATGCCGCTCTGTGCCAGCTGCAGGCGAAGCGCATTTTCATCCGCCCTGGTCTCGGAAATGGCCATGCGGAGCGCCGCGCGCCCCACATCGGCACTCTGCAGTTCCCGTTCCATTACAGACCCCGTTCCTTGATTTCGCGAATCAGGCCGGCAATGAAGACCGGCAGCATCTGGCTGCCCTCGTCGCCGCCGCTCCGGGTGCGGACGGATACGGTGCGACTCTGGATTTCTTTGTTGCCGATGATCAGCATGTAGGGGATTTTTTCCGTCTGCGCCTTGCGGATCTTGTATCCCAGCGTTTCATTGGCTTCTTCCAGCTCCACGCGGATATTGGATTCAGCCAGTGTATCCGTTACCTCTCTTGCATATTCCAGATGAGACTGTGCCACCGGGATGACCTTCACCTGTACCGGTGCAAACCAAGTGGGGAACGCGCCTCCAAAGTGCTCAATGAGAATACCCAGGAACCTCTCAAGGCTGCCGTAGCCCGCGCGGTGAATCATCACGGCGCGATGCTTATCCCCGTCTTCCCCGATGTAATTGACATCAAACCGCTCAGGCAGCTGCATGTCCATCTGAATGGTGCCGCACTGCCACGTACGTCCCAGAGAGTCCTCGATGTGGAAATCCAGCTTTGGTCCGTAAAAGGCGCCGTCGCCCTCATTAATGACATAAGGCACCCCCGCGTCCTCAATGGCACGGCGGAGCGCGTTGGTAGAAATATCCCACAACTCATCAGAGCCCATGGAATTTTCCGGACGGGTTGACAGCTCCACATGGTACTGCAGGCCGAACACGCCATACAGATCCTGGTACATGTGAAGCGTGCTGATAACTTCCTTTTCCATCTGTTCCGGCGTCATAAAGATATGGGCGTCATCCTGCGTAAAGCAGCGCACGCGGAAAAGGCCATGTAACGCGCCATGCAGCTCATGGCGATGGACCAGCCCAAATTCACCCACCCGCTTTGGCAGTTCCTTGTAACTTCTCTGGTGTGTCTTGAAATAGAGAATGCCGCCGGGACAATTCATCGGCTTGACCGCATAATCTTCCTCATCAATCTGCGTGAAGTACATGTTCTCCCGATAATGATCCCAGTGCCCGGACTGTACCCAGAGCTTCTTTGACAGGATGACCGGCGTCATGATTTCTTCATAGCCGTACTTTTTGAACAGGTTCCGTTCATAATCCATGAGCAGATTCCGCAGCACCATTCCCTTCGGATGGAAGAAGGGGAACCCCGGTCCCTCCTCATGGAAGCTGAACAAATCCATCTGCTTTCCCAGCCGCCTGTGGTCGCGCCGTTCCGCTTCCGCGCGAACAAAGAGGAAATGCTCCAGATCCTCCTTGCTGTAAAACGCGGTGCCGTAAATGCGCTGCAGCATTTTATTGTGCTCGTCGCCACGCCAATATGCACCGGCCACAGTCATCAGCTTAAATGCCTTGACCTTGCCGGTGGAACGGACATGCGGTCCCGCGCAAAGATCTGTAAAATCGCCCTGCGTATACAGAGAAATGACCGCATCTTCCGGCAGATCCTCAATGAGCATGACCTTGTAATCCTGATGGGCATCCCTGAAATAAGACAGCGCTTCCTCTCTGGAAATGATTTTCTTTTCCAGAGGGAGATTCTCCTTTATGATTTTCGCCATTTCCTGTTCAATGGCGGCAAAATCCTCCTGACTGAACACGTGATCGCTGTCGACGTCATAGTAGAAGCCCGTGTCAATGGCCGGTCCAATTGCCAACTTGATGCCCGGGTACAGGTGCTGCAGCGCCTGCGCCATAATGTGGGCGCAGGTATGGCGCAGCGTCAACAGGCCTTCCTTATCTTCTTTTGTATAAAATTCCACATGCGCACCATCCCTGATCGGTTCGCGCAGGTCGGTAAGCTCGCCGTCCATTCCGGCTGCCACTGCTTCCTTAGCCAAACTGTTGGAAATCTTTTTTACCACTTCCGCAAGCGGCACAGTGTTCTCAAAATCCAGTTCTTTTCCATCTTTCAAAAAAATCTTAACCATGTGTCATTCCTTTCCGCGGGGATACGGACCTGGGGCGCCCTTTCTCCCTGCCAATAAAAAAAGCCTCGTCCGCAAGGGACGAAAGCTGTCTTCCGTGGTTCCACCCAATTGACCCAAAGGGCCGCTTATCGGCTGGTAACGAAGCCATCCGGAGACGCATACTAGGCTTCCGCGCCTCTGCTTCAGAGGGGTGACGTACAGCACATTCCATCCATTTTCACCAGCCATGGACTCTCTGTCGGTCTGTCATCTGCCGCCATGTCTCTGTCACTGCATTTGATGTGATTACTATAGTGGAAAAGCCCCGCCTTGTCAAGGAAAAGTTGTCTATGCCTCCGCGCCTCTCTTCTGCGCCTCATACAGCCGGAAGTACCTGCCTCTTTGCGCCAGAAGCTCCTCGTGTGTCCCGTCTTCAACAATCCGCCCGTTATCCAGCACAATGATCCGGTCGGCCATTCTCACCGTCGAGAGCCGATGAGCGATGAGTATGGTCGTCCGTTCCCTGGCCAGGCTTCGGAACGCATCCGTGATTTGCTCCTCCGTCCGGGTATCAAGGGCAGATGTAGCTTCATCCCATATAACAATGGGCGGATTTTTCAGAAACACCCTCGCGATAGCAATGCGCTGCTTCTGCCCGCCGGAAAGCTTCACGCCCCGTTCGCCCACCTTTGTGTCATACCCCTCTGGCAGGGCGCGGATAAAGCCGTCCGCTGCCGCCTGCTCTGCCGCTTTTTCGATTTCTGCCCGGGAAGCACCTTCCCGACCGTAGCCGATGTTGTCCGCTGCCGAATCAGAAAACAGGAACACATCCTGCTGAACAATACCAATCGCCCGACGAAGCGACTTCAATTCAAACTCCTTCAGATCCGTCCCGTCAAAGGTAATGCGGCCGCCGGTGGGGTCATAAAATCGAAGGAGCAAATTGGCCAGCGTGCTCTTTCCCGCTCCAGTCTCCCCTACAAACGCCACGGTCCCGCCGGCGGGAATGGAAAAATCCAGATCCTGCAGCACCGGCCGGACGCCATCGTAGCTGAAACTCACATGCTCAAAACGGATGTCCCTTTGCAGACGATGCAGTGGCTTTGGCCGCGCCACCTCTCTGATCTCCGGCTGAATTCGCATGATATCTTCAAACCGGCGGCACCCGGCCATGCCCCGCTGGTACACCTCCGTCAGCATGGTCAGACGAAACACGGGTTTCATGAAAATATTGACATACAGGAGAAAGGCCACAAAATCAGGAAATTCCAGATCCCCCGACTGGATCATCAGACCGCCCGCCAGAAGGACCGCCACATGGATGAAATTCGTAAAAAAATTGATGCCCGCAAAAAACATCGCCACCAGCTTGTGGGACGTGCAGCGCACCTGCCGCAGTGCGTCACTGGCTTCGCTGAATCGGGCCAGCTCATGGGATTCCCGGGCAAACGCTTTGGTCAGCCGAATCCCGGCCAGACATTCCTCGGTCTGGGCGCTCACCTCGCCCAGCTGCGCCCGACTTTTCCGAAAAGCCGCTTTCATTTTCAGATTGGTCCTCATCGTTTGCACAGATTTCAGGATGAGCAACAGCCCGATGAGCAGTGCGAGCTGCCAGTTTATGACAAAGAGCATGATCAGTGTGCCCGCCATGAGCACAAAGCAGACCAAAAAATCATTGGGCCCGCGGAAAGACAGTTCGCTCATTTCCGTAATATCGCTTGTCATGCGGGAAAGGAGCTGCCCCACCTTTTCATTATCAAAAAAGCGGAAAGACAGGCCCTCCATGTGCCGGAAGAGATCCCGCCGCATGTCATGCTCAATACCGGCGCTCATGACTCGGCCATAATAAGCCACCGTGTACTGCAAAAAAAAGCCTGCGATGTACAGCACCAAAAGCAGACCCGCCCCCTGCCAAAGCGCAGCCAGATTCCCTGCTGGCAACACATGGGCCATCAAATCCCGCACCACCACGGGAAACACCAGGTCCAGCGCGGAGACAATAAATGTACCAACAATTACAATAGCCAGAAGTCCTTTATAATTTTTATAGTAATAAAGCCAATGAGATACCATGTCAGCTCCTTTTCCTGTTAATCCCAGCCTTCCTGTCGCACTGCTTATCTACAACGCATCCTTGTATGGTGTGGGCCTTCCTCATATATTTTTAATAATTCCTATTTACAATTTTATTATAAATCCTGATGATGCACTTTTATATACCCTGTCTTAATTTTCTATGAAAATAAATATTTTCTCCCAAATTGATTTTAATTTTCTGTGCATAAAGACGTCCAAAGCGAAAACAAAACAGGCTCCCTACCTTCGCAGGCATATGTCGCCTGCTGTCAGGAAGGGAACCTGTCAGTTTCATTTTCTGTCAAATGTCACGCCTTTTCCGCCGCGGATGCTTTCCTCACTTTGCCTCCATGAAGGCCCGCATTACGTACGCTGTTTCCGTGCTCATGCCATTTCACCCAAATGGATGTGGCCACGCAGATGGAGGAATAGGCCCCGCTGAGGAAGCCAATCATCATGACCAGGGCAAAATTCTTTGTCGTGTCGCCGCCGAAAAAATAGAGCGATGCCACCGCAAACATGGTGGTTGTCAGTGTATAGCAGCTTCTGCGGATAGTCTGCCGAATGGAATCATTGGCCAGCGTTTCATAGCTGTCTGTCTTCCTATGTGTGTGGAGATTTTCCCGAATCCGGTCAAAAATAACGACCGACTCGTTCATGGAATAGCCCAGGACGGTCAGAATGGCCGCAAGGAAGGAACTATCTATTTCCAGCTGGAAATAGGCAAAGACACCGAGCACCATGAGGATATCATGGCATATGGCGGTGATCGCCGATAGAGCGATGCGGTGCTCAAACCGGAACGACATGTACGCCACAAGGAAGACAAAGGCGAGTCCCACATTGATGAGGGTATTCTTCGTCACTTCCGATCCGATGACCGCGCCCACCGTTTCAATGCGGTTCATTTCCGCCGGATTGTCGGGCAGGGCAATGTCCGCCATGACCTTCTGCGCTTCTGCGGAGGACAAATTGCGCGTACGGATGATCACGTTCCGTCCAGCCTCTTCCTGAGTATCTCCGGAAAGCTGAATAACACTCGTTTCCAGCCCGTTCTTTGCCAGCCCGCCACGCACATCTCCCACCGTCACCGGCTGCCGGTACGTCACATCGAGAATCGTGCCGCCCGTAAAGTCAATGCCGAAATTGAATCCATTCATCAGTATAGCGGCAAGAGAAATCACCACGAGCAAGCCGGACAAAGTAAACCAGTACTTGAAATGGTGCACCACGTTAAATCGCTTCATCTGTCATACCCCCTTTTCCCGCCAAACCACCAGGGGTTATGAATCCACGATGCGTCAATCAGGAGCATGAGAAGCGTCCGGCTCACCGTAATGGCGGTAAACATGCTCACCGCCACGCCAAGACCCAGCGTGAAGGCAAATCCTTTCACCGTGCCGCTCCCCAGGAAAAACAGGATGGCCGACGTGATAATGACCGTCATGTTCGCATCGAAAATGGTCGTAAAAGCCCGCTTGAAGCCTGCCTGAATGGCCAGGCGCAGCACCTTTCCGGAAAGGATTTCTTCCTTGAACCGTTCAAAAATCAGAATGTTGGCATCTACTGCCATGCCGATGGACAGTATGATACCCGCGATACTCGGCAGCGTCAGCGTGGCAGACAAGCCGTACAAAATACCCAAAAGAATCAACACGTACACCAAAAGCGCCACATCCGCCACAAAGCCGGCCATGCGGTACATGAGCAGCATAAAGAGCACCACCAGCGTCAGTCCTATGGTAAAGGCCGTCACTGACTTATCCTTGGAGTCCTGCCCCAATGTGGGGCCTACGGTACGCACTTCCATCACCGTCATCTTCACCGGGAGAGCACCACTGCGCAGCAGAATAGCCAGATCCTTGGCCTCATCGAGTGTGCGCTGGCCTGTGATGATTGCCCGGCCTCCAGTAATGGCATCATTCACCACCGGGTTGGTGAGCAGTTCTCCATCCAGGTAAATAGCGATGTGCCGCCCGATATTGGCCGCTGTCAGATCAGCGAATTTCGCGCCACCTTCATCGGTAAATTCAAGAGCGACCACCGGGTTGTTTCCCTGCTCGATCTGCTCTCTCGCATCAAGCAGATCCTCGCCTGTGAGTGCGGTCACGCCCTCTTCATCCTTAAATTCCAACACCGCCGTCTTGCCGATGGTCTCAATGGCCTTCTGCGGATCCCGTTCTCCCGGCAGTTCAATAATAATGCGGTTGGCCCCCTCCTGCTGGATGAGCGGCTCCGTCAACCCCATTTCATTGATACGCTGCTGCATGATGGCGATAACCTGCGTCATCGCGTCCTGCGTCACCGGATTTAGTTCGGTCTCCTCCGCCTGCATGACGATGTGCGTGCCGCCCTGCAAATCCAACCCCTGGCGGATGCTTCCGGCCAGGCCGCCGATGAGAGCGCAGAATACCGCGATGATCGTCCCTATGACCACCCAAAACCTGACGAGCGCACCTTTCCGAAGGCTCGCTTTCTTCATATTGTCTTTCAACATGTCACACCCTTTCCACCTGCGCAGACATGCACGCGAGTTTCCGTCACAAAGCCGCCCATGGGCTGATCCAGTGCGTCCGTCGGCACCTCAGGAACGACCTGAAAATCCCAGACCACCGCATAGCGCCGCTCGACTGGCACTCGCGGAAGATACCGATCATAGTATCCCGCGCCGTGACCGAGACGATGCCCCGTCTCATCACAGGCCACCGCCGGCACCAGCACCAGGTCCATTGCCTCCGGTTCTGCCGTTATATAGCCCGGCGGCAAATCCCGCAGGCCATAGGGCCCCTTTACGAAACAGTCCATACGGAGAAGCCGCCCCGCCTCCATGGCGTGCTCCGGAAGACACACCGGTACATACACTTCTTTTCCCGCCAGCAGCGCCGCCCGGATGACATCATCAAGGGACACTTCGTCGGAAAGCGCCAGATAGGCCATAATGCGCCGCGCCTCCTCAAATTGAGAAATGCCGAGCACTTTTTCTGTAAGGCGCCGCGTCATGTGAGCCTGCGCCTCCGCAGAAAGAGCCCGCCGCCGGGCGAGCATCTCCTTCCGAAGCGCCTGCTTGTCCAAAGAGACAGCACTCATGCCTTCTCCTCATCCTCTTCGGCCGCTGCGTCCTCTTCGGGTTTCTTCTCAGGTTTATCCGCCCGCTTGTCCCCGGAAACGCGCTCCGCTTCTCTTATGACAGACGCTTTTTCAATTTTAATGACGGTTTTCGGCGCGATTTCCAGAGACACCACTTCATCATGAATCGATTTCACCGTGCCGTAAATGCCGCCCGCTGTAATCACATAATCGCCTTTTTTCAGCGCATCGAGAAATTCTCTTCGTTCTCTTTCCTGCTTCTTCTGGGGGCGATACATGAAAAAGTAAAACACCCCGATCAGAACCAGGAATGGCCAAAACATCTCAATAAAACCGAACATATCGTTCAAACAAAACACCTCCTGCTGATAGACTACCTTGTATTCTACCACAGCCCTTCCGAACTGTCTGTAAAATCCCTGGTTCACGCACAAAGGAAACCTTTTTCCCCGATATTTTCAAAATTTTTCTGCAAAAAAGAACAATGCTAATCAGCACTGCCCCTTTTTGCAATCATTCGCCTTTGGCGCTCTTGAAACCATCCCGCTTGGTGATGACCGTCTGGCCGCCCATGTAGGGGCGAAGGGCCTCGGGAATGATGATGGAACCGTCTTCCTGCTGATAATTTTCCATGATGGCGGCCACCGTACGACCCACCGCGAGGCCGGAGCCGTTGAGAGTGTGCACAAATTCCGGCTTATCCCCCGGATGGCGGCGGAAACGAATGTTAGCGCGGCGCGC
Source organism: uncultured Dialister sp. (assembly GCA_964587685.1). GTDB lineage: Bacteria > Bacillota > Negativicutes > Veillonellales > Dialisteraceae > UBA1822. The sequence goes on along the minus strand of CAZPLS010000003.1, from coordinate 10,638 downwards.
CTGGAAATCAAGGCAGTTCGAACATGAGGAAATTTCCCGGAACTTGTTCTGCGCCGGCATCCACACCTCAATGTCATAGGTCTTCGCCGAGGAGAATCCGATATCGCCCGTGCAGAGACAGACCACGTGATAGGCCAGCCCCAACCGCTGGAGTACCCGCTCTGCTTCTGCCGTGAGGCTTTCCAGCTCATCCCAACTGTCCTCAGGCAAGCAGTATTTCACCATTTCCACCTTGTGGAACTGATGTTGGCGGATGAGGCCCCGCGTATCCTTGCCCGCTGACCCCGCCTCCTTCCTGAAGCAGGGTGTGAACGCAGTCATATGCACCGGCAGATTCTTCGCATCCAGAATCTCTCCGGCAAAGTAATTGGTGAGCGGCACCTCCGCCGTGGGAGTCATGTACATGTCCTCCCCTTCCACCTTGTACATATCCTCGGCAAACTTCGGCAGCTGTCCCGTACCCGTCATGGACGCTCCATTGATGATGTACGGCGGGACGACCTCCGTGTAGTCGCTCTCCTGGGTATGCATGTCGAGCATGAGATTATAAATGGCCCGCTCAAGCCGCGCCGCCGCGCCGAGATAGAAGTAGAATCGAGCGCCGGACACCTTCCCCGCCCGCTCAGAGTCAAGGATGCCAAGTTCCTCGCCCAGCTCATAGTGCGCCTTGATCGGGAAATCGAAAGTGGGAATGTCGCCCCAGCGGCGCACCTCTGGATTTTCGCTGTCATCTTTCCCAATCGGCACCGTCTTGTCTGTCATATTGGGAATGCGGAGAAGGAGTGCATGGAGCTGGTTTTCCGTCTCCTTCAGTTCCGCGTCAATGGCAGCGATTCTTTCGCCCACCGCCTTCATTTCTGCAATGGCCACCGAGGCATCCTCGCCATTCTTCTTCGCCAGGGCGATTTTTTTTGTTTCTGCATTGCGCTGGCTTTTCAGCGTCTCTGTCTGCTGCAACAGCGCCCGGCGCATTTCATCCAGCTTCAGCACCTCATCCACATCAAAAGGATTGTGGCGGTTCTTCAGATTTTCCTTGACCTCATCCGCATGCTCCCTGATAAATTTCATGTCTAACATTACAATTTCGCCTCTCGTTCTGAAAATTTCCTGGTGCCAACAAAAAAGTCTTTCCTCCAAAGGGACGAAAGACTTCGCGGTACCACCCAAATTGCATTGCTGCCATCTCTTCGTATGCTATCGGATACCCCGTCCAACTCATCGCTGGCCGCTCCGGAGTGGAAACTTCTCTCTCCTGCAGGCTCGCACCGACCGCCTGCTCTCTTTGCGGTGCCGTGGGAAGATTTTCTCCTTCTTTGCGTTGCATTTATTATAAACACTTTCCCCTTTTTTGGCAACCGATCTGGTCGGCGCACTGCTCGGCGTCTGTTCTTCCTTTCCAAGATATCATAACGGCTGGTTTCCCAGCCGCCGTCTGTCCTATCAGTCTTCCGTCCAGACCTTCGGCACGCGTTTCATTCCGCACACGAGTTCATGGGGGATCGTACCGACGATCTCGGCCAGTTCTTCCGGGATGATTTCATCCTCTCCCTGCCGACCGAAAAGTACCACTTCATCGCCCGGTGCCACAGTGTCATCCACCGCGACCATAAATTGATCCATGCAGATGCGCCCCACAATGGGACAACGCTTTCCGCCAATGAGCACGCACCCTTTGTTGGAAAGCTGACGGGGGTATCCGTCCGCATAGCCAATGGGAATGGTAGCGGTCTTCATGTCCTCTTTGGCCACGTACGTGCCGCCATAGCCGATGGCTTCCCCCTTGTGAAGTGTCTGCACGTGGGTGACATGGGAGACAAAGGACATAACGTACCTAATCGGCAAGGTATTGGTCATCACGTCGGAAGGCTTCAGTCCGTACATAATCATACCCGGGCGGGCAATTTTGTACCAGCTTCTGGGAATGTCGATGATACCGGCGCTGTTTGCGGCAGAAATGACAAAATTTTCACTGATTGTCATGTGGGACAGGGCTTCGTCAAAGCGGTCGAGCTGCGCGAGGGCCGCGTCTTTTTCCTTATGATCTGCCGTAGCCATATGAGTAAACGCGCCACGGATGTGCAGATGGGGTAAATTTTCCAGTTTATCCCAAAGCGCGGGCACGTCCTCCGGGTGCACGCCAATGCGGTTCATGCCTGTATCGACGGCGATCATCACGTTCATCACTTTATCCGCTGCGTCCGCTATGGATTCATACATATCCAGATCCACCGTATCATCCACAGGAAGAATGAGGTCGTTTTCCACGGCGCTCTCCATATCTTCCCTAAGCGGCAGACCAAGAACGTAGATGGGGCAATCAAATCCAGCGCGACGCAGTTCTTCTCCTTCATAGGTGCGAGCCACAGCAGCGGCGCAGTACCCTTCCTCCAGTGCCACGCGAAGCACCTGCACGGCGCCATGTCCGTAAGCGTTTGCCTTTACGACGGCCATCACCTCTGTCTCTTTCGAGAGATGCTCACGAATGACACGCAGATTGTGGCGCAGCGCGGACAGGCTGATGCGAATTTCAGAAACGGGCATATCCATACCTCCTTATTTCTGCCTGATAGCAACAATTAATTATATAGCTCCATCATAGCCTCAGCGGCCAAAAAAGAAAAGGCATTTTCTATTTACCCTTTCTATGCCGATAATATGCGAAAGGCATGCCGCAGGATTCTTTCATTCTGCACCGCGCCGAAGAAAAGCCTCAAATACGATATTACCCAGCGCGGCACCCCTGGCGGTCATTCCAATGTGCCCGTTCTTTTCCATCAAGAGTCCTTCCTTTCGGAGGCGCTCCAGTTCCGCGCCGTACCAGCGCTCGATGGGCGCACCATACCTTGCCTCGAAATCCGTCCGGGCGATACCGCTTCGCATGCGCAGGTGGAGGAAGCAATATTCCTCCATGTCCTCCGCCTCGGTGAGACAGGTTTCTTCCATGGGTGTCGCACCGCCAGAAAGCAGCGTCTTTATGTAGCGCCGCGTCCCCGGCAGCACCTGCCACCTCCGCCGTCCCACTCGGGAACACGCCGACGGCCCGAAACCGATATAGGGAGAAAGATACCAGTACTTCTGATTGTGTCTTGATTCGTATCCTTTACGGGCAAAGCTGGAAATTTCATAGCGCCGGAATCCGTAGTGCGGCAGGATGCGGCACATGGCCTGGTACATGGCCCAGCTCTCTTCCTCTGTGGGCCGGGGCAGCTTTCCTGCCGCTGCTAGCTGAAAAAAGCGCGTTCCCTCCTCGAGAATGAGGCTGTACACGGACAGATGCGTAATGGGCCAGTGCACCGCCTTGTACAGGGCGCACTCAAACGCCTTCACACTCTGTCCGGGAAGCTCGCACATGAGATCAATGCTAATGTTTTGGAATCCTGCCCGAAAGGCCCGCCGTACCGCCTGCTCTGCTTCCAAGGCAGTATGCCGCCGGCCTATGGTGCGGAGAAGTCCGTCGTCCATGGCCTCCACTCCCACGGACAGTCGGTTGATGCCGAGTGTCCCCGCGTGCCGGAGATAGTCCTCCGTCATATCGCAGGGATTCATTTCCATGGTAATTTCCGCATCCTCTGTCACAGAAAAAACAGCCCGCACACCCTCCATGAGCCGCGCGAGCTGTACGTTTGAGAGTACGGACGGCGTGCCGCCTCCAAGGTATACCGTGTCCACGTCCATGTGCGCATATGCACGGCTCTGCTCTATCTCACGCAGCAGGGCCTCAATATAGCTGTCCGGCACACGGCCCGCATTGGAATAGAATCCGCAATACAGGCACCGGCTCCGGCAAAAGGGAATGTGCACATACAGCCCGAGTGTATCAGTCATTTTTCAACACGGCCATGAAGGCTTCCTGTGGGAGCTCCACGCTTCCTACCTGCTTCATGCGCTTCTTCCCTTCCTTCTGCTTTTCGAGCAGCTTTTTCTTTCGCGTGATATCGCCGCCGTAGCACTTGGCCAGTACGTCTTTGCGGAGAGCCTTGATGGTCTCCCGAGCAACAATCTTGCTCCCTATGGCTGCCTGAATGGGCACTTCGAAAAGCTGGCGCGGAATGATTTCCTTCAGCCTGAGTGCCAGCGCCCGGCCGCGGGACGCCGCATTGGACCGGTGCACGATGATGGAAAGCGCGTCAATAAGATCCCCGTTAAGCAGGATGTCGAGGCGCACCGCATCGGTCCGTTCATACCCGGCGAGCTGATAGTCCATCGACGCGTATCCCCGGGTGCTTGATTTTAGCTTGTCAAAGAAATCAAAAATGATTTCACAAAGCGGTATTTTGTACTGCAGGTCCACGCGTGTCTCATCAAGGTAACTCATGGTGATGAAGGACCCCCGCCGGTTCTGCGCCAGCTCCATCACCGCGCCCACCATATCGGAGGGCACGAGAATATCCACCTTGACGACCGGTTCCTCGATGTGATCGATACTGCCCGCCGGCGGAAGGGCGGCCGGATTGTCCACGGCGACCATCTCGCCGTCCGTCTTGTACACATGGTAGATCACCGATGGGGCAGTGATGATGAGCTTCAGGTTGTATTCCCGCTCGAGCCGCTCCTGCACCACATCCATATGGAGCAATCCCAGAAATCCGCAACGGAAGCCGAACCCAAGTGCCAGCGATGTTTCCGGTACAAATTCAAGCGCCGCATCATTGAGGCTGAGTTTCTCCAGTGATTCCTTCAGCTGATCGTAGTCCTTGCTGTCCACCGGATAGAGACCACAGAATACCATAGGCAACGCCTTGCGATATCCCGGCAGTGCTTCTTCCGCGCCGCCCTCTGCCGTGGTGATTGTATCTCCCACCTCGCAGTCGTGCACATTTTTAATACTCGCCGCCACATAACCCACAGCACCGCAGGAAAGCTCCTCCGTTGGCTTCGGATGGGGTGTGAAGCAGCCCACTTCCGTCACCGTGTACGTCTTGCCGGAAGCCATCATGCGGATATTCATCCCCGGGCAAATCACCCCGTCCTTCACCCGCACATAGGCAATGACACCCTTGTAGGAATCAAAAATGGAATCAAAAATAAGGCAGCGAAGGGGATTGCTCGAATTGTCCTCCGGCGGCGGAATGCGTTCTACAATGGCCTCAAGGACTTGTTCCACATGAAGGCCCGTCTTGGCACTGATTTCAATGGCATCGGACATATCGAGCCCGATGACATGCTCCACCTCTTTCTTGACGCGTTCCACATCGGCCGACGGCAGATCGATCTTATTGATGACCGGAATAATTTCCAGATCATGGTCCAGAGCGAGGTATACATTGGCCAGCGTCTGCGCCTGCACGCCCTGTGTGGCATCGATGATGAGAATGGCTCCCTCGCAGGCGGAAAGGCTCCGGGACACCTCATAGTTAAAATCCACATGACCAGGCGTGTCGATAAGATTCAGTGTGTACGTTTTTCCGTCCCGGTATTGGTAAAGAAGGCGTGCGGACTGCTCCTTAATGGTGATACCCCGCTCCCGCTCCAGCTCCATCATATCGAGAAGCTGCGCCTCCATGTCCCGCTTCTGCACCGTCCCTGTGAGTTCTATAAGACGGTCGGCAAGGGTGGATTTCCCATGATCTATGTGCGCTATGATGGAAAAATTGCGAATCAGTTCTGTGTTCATGTGTTTCTCCCGTATACCGGATAGTCCCTACCCGGACTATACAATCTGTATAAAAGTTATTATAACATATCTCGTCAGGTTTGCCCTTTTCCGCCTCTTTTGGCGCATATGAAAACCAGTGCCATTGTCAGGCACTGATTTCTCCTTATTTCCGCCCCTCCACGGCCCGGCTGCCGAGAAGATTTTTCAGAGACTCTTCCGCTTCGTCCGTATAATCCAGGTAAAACTCCGGATTCATGGCTATGACCTGGCGGCTGCTTTCAATGTGCAAAAACACTGGCGTCCCACCATGGTGCACCTTCAGCAGCCGAGCCAACGTATCGCTCACCATCTGCGATTCGTGACGACGGTCCACATAAAGATGCACCTCCGACACGGAAGGTCGAAGCACTCGTCCCAGCTGCCGCAAGGGAAAGACGTCCTCCGCGAGAATGCGTACATCCTTTTCATTGGCTTGAATGCGGCCGCGCACACACACGATGGAATCCATGCCATCCATCAGGCGCTTGGCCTTCTCCCACAGGGAAGGGAAAATCACAACTTCTATTGCATCATCGTAATCCTCAATAACCGCATACCCCATTGGCTGTCCCTTTTTCGTGACCTGCCCCCGCAGGCGCGCCACCGTACCGCCTATGGCGACTATTTTTCCGTCGTATTTTGCGCTGCTGCCCATAATTTCGCTGATGGGCGTACACCGTGTCATCTGATTCCGGTAATCATCCAGGGGGTGCCCACTCACAAAGAAGCCGAGCAGATTTTTTTCCCAATGTATCTTTTCCGCCGCAGTCATGTCGGAAAGATCCGGATAGGTCAGTGTCTTCGTTCGCTCCTCCCCGCCGAACAGATTGAGCTGCCCCGATTCCCGATCCTGCTTTGCCGACGACGCGCTGGCCATCGCCTCTGGAAGCGCCGCCAGGAGCTGCTGCCGGTTATAGCCGAGAGAATCCATGGCACCGCACCGAATGAGACTTTCACAGGCCCGGTTATTCAGCGCCCGTGTGTCCACCCGTTCAAGGAAATCAGAGAGAGATGTAAAAGGCCCGTCCTTCCTGCGCGCGGCGATAATGGACTCCACTGCGCCCGCTCCCACATTCTGCACCCCCGCCAGTCCGAAGAGGATGTTCTCTTTATTCGCTGTAAAAGAGGCCTCGCTTCGATTGATATCCGGAGCAGCGATGCCCACACCGTGGCGGCGACAGTCCTCAATGTATCGGCTAACCTTGTCCTTGTCGCCGTTGTAGCAGGTCATCATGGCCGCCATGAATTCAGGCCGGTAGTGCGCCTTCAGGTAGGCCGTCTGCCATGCGATCCACCCATAGCACACGCTGTGGGATTTGTTAAATCCGTACCCGGCAAAATGAACCATCAGGTCAAATACGTGGTTTGCGATCACCTCATCTACTCCATTGTTCAGCGCGCCGGCAACGAACAAATCGCGCTGCTTCTGCAGCACCTCCGGCTCTTTGTGTCCCATGGCGCGACGGAGCAGATCCGCCTGGCCGAGGGAGAAGCCTCCCATGACCGAGGCAATGCGCATGACCTGCTCCTGGTACAAAATCACCCCATAGGTCTCCTTCAGAATGGGCTCCAGCATGGGATGCGGGTACTCCACAGGAATCCGCCCGTGCTTTCTGTTGATGAAATCCTCTGCCATGCCGCTCCCAAGCGGCCCCGGCCGGTACAGTGCCACCATGGGGATGAGGTCCTCGAACCCTTCCGGCGCCAGCTGTACGAGAAGACTGGTGAACCCCTGCGATTCTGACTGGAACACCCCCACCGTGTCCCCCGCGCAGAGCATGCGACAGGTGAGCTCATCCTTGTTGGGGATGGCTTCTATGTCAATCGATATGCCCCGATTGGTTCGTATCATCTCCAGCGCGTCATGAATGACCGTGAGATTCCTGAGACCCAACAGATCCATCTTAAGGAGCCCCAGCTCCTCATCGAGATCCTTTTCGTACTGGGTCTGCAAAAATCCGTCCTGCGTAAGCTGAATGGGAACATAATCGTCCACCGGGGAGGAGCAAATGACCACCCCCGCGGCATGAGTACCAGACTGGCGGGACAGCCCCTCCAGCTTCAGGCAATGGTCAATAAGCGTATGGACAGTGCTATTCTGTTCATAGAGCATACGGAATTCATGGGAGCCCTCCAGCGTCTTCTGCAGCGTTACTCCCGGACCGCCGGGTACCATTTTTGCAATCTGATCCACCTCGCGGAGTGGCATGTCCATGACGCGCCCCACGTCCCGAATAACCGCTCTCGCAGCGAGCGTACCGAAGGTGATGATCTGCGCCACTTGGTCCTGACCGTAGGTCCTGGCCAGGTACTCGATGACCTCGCCCCGGCGACGGTAGCACAGGTCCGTATCAATATCCGGCATGGACACCCGCTCCGGATTCAGGAATCGTTCAAAGAGCAGGTCAAACCGGAGAGGATCCAGCTCAGTTATATGGAGAAGGTACGCCACGATGCTGCCCGCAGCGCTCCCCCGACCCGGTCCGATGGAAATGCCGTGAGATTTCCCATAATGAATAAAATCCATGACGATGAGGAAATAATCAGAAAAGCCCATCCGGTCAATGACGGACAATTCATACTCCAGGCGCTCCCGCACCTTGTCCGTAACAGGGTGGTACCGTTCGGGCAGGGCTTTTTCACAGAGCTTCCGCAGCCATGTCCGGGCCGTTTCCCCCTCCGGCACGGCAAAGGAAGGCAGCTTGTGCTCACCAAACACGAGCTTCACCTGGCATCGGTCCGCTATGATTTTCGTGTTTTCAATGGCACCGGGGAATGCGCCGAAGAGTGCCTCCATTTCCTTTCCGCTCTTGCAGTAAAATTCATCATTGGCAAAGCGGAAATGATTGGGCTCCTCCAAGGTAGATCCAGTGGAAATACAGAGCTTGATTTCCTGGCTCCGCGCGTCCTCTTTTCTTACGTAATGGAAGTCATTCGTCGCCACGAGACCAAGACCATACTCCTCCGCGAGCTGCACCAGCACGGGCAGGACTGCCGCCTCCTCGGGCAGGCCGTGGTTCTGCAGCTCAATGAAGTAATTGTCTTTCCCAAAGGTGTCCCGGTAGTACTCCACCACCTTCCGCGCTTCCTCCATGTCTCCCTGCAGGATGGCCTGGGGCAGCTCACCGCCGATGCAGGCGGAAAGGGCAATGATCCCCTTGTGGTACCGGGTGAGCACATCGTGGTCCACACGGGGCTTTTGGTAATATCCCTCGGTCCACCCCTTCGAACAAATTTTCATCAGATTGCGATACCCCTCATTGGTTTCCGCCAGCAATATGAGGTGCGCCAGCTTTTCCTTCCCTGTCTTTTCAAAGCGGCTTTTTTTCGTCACATACACCTCACAACCAATCACCGGATGAATGCCCTGCTTCACGCATTCCTTGTACAGGTACACCGCTCCGTACATCACCCCGTGGTCCGTGATGGCCAGCGCCGTCTGACCGAGTTTTTTTACATGCGCCACCAGATCCGGAATACGGCTGATTCCGTCGAACAGACTGTATTCTGTATGAACGTGGAGATGAACAAATGGATCCATAATGGCCTCCGTCCCTGCAAATATAAAAAAGAGGCAGACCAAAGCCTGCCATCGGTGCTTACTCTTCTTTTTCGTCCAAATCGTTTTCTACTATATCGCCGTTTCTCTCAGCTTCCTCTTTGTCTTCTTCCGACATCTGGCTTCCGTCCAGTACAATTTTTACCCCCATGCGATCGAGCATATCGTCGATGGTATAAGTACTCTTAAACATTTCTCCCATAAGGTCCTCCTCAGATGTGGTCCTGCCACGTATACACAACTTTTTTCCGGATCATCCGCCATCCAAAGACGACCAGGCTCCACACCGCCGTCACCATGAGGAACAGCGTCCCCGGCACCGCATCCATACCTGCTTTCAGCGCATCTATATCAACCACATGAATCTGCGGCGTCACCATCACACAGGCAGAGAAGTAAATTGCCATGGCAAAAAATGCCGATGCATAGGCCGCCGCCAGTCCCGCCTCAGGATGCCGGCTCCTCGTAAGAATAAATGCAGCGGCAAAGAGAAGGGCCATGGCGATAAGACTCATCCAGAAATAACCGCCAGCTTCCCAGCTCTCCCCCAGGTCAAACCGGAGGATCACCGCAAACAAAATGTAAGCAATCACGGACAAACAGCTCGACACAAGAAACGCCGCCCGAAACCGTTCGCCCAGAGGATTCGCTGCCTTCACCGCACCGTAGAGACACCCCAGCTGAAAACAGGCAAAAACCGTCCAGATCGCGCAGAATACCCCCGCCAGAGAAAAGATGCCGTCCCCCTCAGAAAACAGAGCGGTGCCAAGCAGCCCCGTAAGGAACAGTGTAACCAACGAATAGGCACTCAGCCCCTTCATCATCATCCGCGAGGAAAAGGGGCGGACCAGCAACACCGCGGCCATGCGAAGAACAGCGCCGACGGAAATCAGCCCCACCATTGTCATGTACCACGGATGCATGTTCGAATTCCGCACATCTGGCAAACATAGGCTGAGCATGAAAAAGCCCATAAAAAACCATAATTCATTGCCGTCCAGCGCTGGCCGAAGCAACGCCAACACCGCTTTATTTTCTTCCTGATTTCTCGTTACCAGCGGGGCTGCCAGAGACAGTCCCCAGTCCGCCGCTTCCAGCACAAAGTAGAGCGCCAGAAAGCACGACGGCAGAAGCAACGCCACTAAAGGTGCTTCCATATAATCCTCCTTTGCAGGGTCGTTTCAACACATTTACCATCTGATTATATCACAAATGACAGCGTTCCCGCACCTCTGCCGCCTTTCCCGCCATGATACAATAAAGAAAAATAAGAAAGGAGCCTGCCATGAACCACCTCTCCGTCTGCCTGCGAAACGCCGCACGAAAAAAGGCAATAGGAGCCGCCCGGCGCATGGTGCAAACCCATGCACCGGCGCTCGTGCCACTCTGTCCACCCGTTTCGTATCTCTATGTGCTGCGCCATCCCCTGCGCGCCCTGTATGCT
>CAZPLS010000002.1:0-57143 GCA_964587685.1 uncultured Dialister sp. | reverse complement strand
TGTGAAATAAAACGAATTTCTCTGATTGTGATATAATAAAAAATATGACGCAAAATCTATCTTCATTTGCCAATGAGGTGGACTATGAAAGTATACATTCGCATCAAGCATTCGGGAGAGTTTTTCAATCAAAACTGCTTTGACATGTACATGGGATGCTCTTTAATGAAGATCCCAGTGAAAACATATAAAGCGGTTTACTCTATCGAGGATAATGAGCCGGAGGATCCCATAGTCGGCACTATGGATGATGTGGAAGTGGCTCTGGATAAAATGGGGATTCACCTTATTCCTCTTGATTATCCAGAGGATTTGTCGTCTTTCCTTGGAAGGAAAATATGGAAATCCACCTTGTTTAGTATAACAAGCCATGCAGACAGCTGGCATGTTTTTGTAAAACCGATCTGGGATGTGAAACGTTTTTCCGGTACGGTGCTGGATAAGTCGGAAGACCTCATTAAATTGGGGGGCGGACTGGAAGATATTCCCGTGTGGTGCAGCGAAAAAGTTAATTTTTTGTCGGAATGGCGGTTATGGGTCCTTAATGGAGAAATTATTGGACTCAATCCTTATGCAGGCCGCTGGGATCTCTTTCCCAATGTGGAAATTATGAAACAGGCGGTGGCAGCATTTCAGCATGCGCCCTGCGGGTATGCTTTGGATTTTGGTGTAACCGATGATGGGAGAACACTTCTGGTGGAAGCGTCGGATGGATATGTGCTGCGAAGCTTTGGGCTTGCACCAGAAAAATATGCATCGCTTCTGTTCGCACGCTGGCAGGAGATAACAAAGGATGCAATTCTCACTGAATAAGTCTTCTTTGTTTAAATACTTTCTGACTTTTATAGGCGGGATTTGGTTGATGATGCAAATGATTTTATATGGGCGGAGACCTGTGAAATATGAGCTATTATAGACAGGATTTTTTGCAAAGAATATCAGATAGTTTAAATATTGCTGATGTGATTGGTGCATACGTCCCTTTGAAAAAAAGGGGAAGCCGATACTGGGCATGCTGTCCGTTTCATCATGAAAAATCTCCTTCCTTTTCCATATCTCCAGACAAAGGATTATATTATTGCTTCGGATGTCATGCAGCAGGCAATATATTTACATTTGTACAAAAAATGGAAAATCTGACCTTTAATGAAGCTGTGGAACGATTGGCAGAAATAGCGCATATTAACCTGCCTCAGGATGAAGAGACAGAAGAAAATCGGAGAAAACAAGCAAAAATCAAATCCATGTATAGAATTGCCCAAATGGCTGCCGACTATTTTCACAGTTGTCTGACTCAGACGCGTATGGGACAAGCCGGCTTAGAGTACCTGACGAAAAGGCATTTGACGGCAGATACCATCGAATCCTTTAAGCTGGGTTATGCACCGGCAGAATGGGATCGTCTGTTTCGTGATTTTACGCAAAAAAAACAAATTGATATCCAAACACTCTGTGATACGGGGCTCATTGTTCAAAGCAATGGCAGATATTTTGATATGTTTCGAAACCGATGCATGTTTCCGATTTTTAATTTAAAAGGCGTACCGGTGGCTTTCGGCGGTCGCGTTCTTGATGACAGCAAACCCAAGTATCTCAATTCTCCAGAAACATCTATTTTTAATAAAAGGATGCTCCTGTTTGCTTTGTACCAGGCTCTTCCGAAAATTAGGAAAACAAGGCAGGCCATTATCGTAGAAGGGTACATGGATGCCATTTCCCTGCATGCAAACGGTGTGACCAATGCGGTAGCCTCACTTGGAACGGCCTTTACGATTGAACAGGCCCGTTTACTGAAGCGGTACGCTGATGAGGTAGTATTCAGCTACGATATGGATGCAGCCGGGCAAAATGCAACCCGGAGAGCCTTAGAGATTGCCGGTACGGTTGGTTTGAAAATCAGAGTAGTCTGCGTAGGTGATGGTAAGGATCCTGATGAATTTGTGAATCTGCATGGAGGCGAAGCATATCTGGAAATGGTCAAACAGGCTCCATCTGCACTGGATTACCTGCTTGAATCTTTTCTTCAGCAGTATGACTCGACCTCCATGGATGGGCAGCAACACATTGTGCAGGAAATGCTTGCTATTCTCATGTCCAGGGCTGATTCCTTTTTAATTAATTCATACATAAAAAAAATGGCTCAGGTTCTGCGGATGGATGAAGGACTCATTCGAAGTGAGGCCATACGGTATGCGAAGAAAAACAAGGCACGCATTTATATTTCGCCGCAGGAAACGATGGTAACCGTATCAAGTAAGGAAACGCAAAAACAGGAAAAATTAGAGGAAAATTTTTTGAAGTACTGTATACAGTTTCATCGAGCGCCTTCCTATTGGGAAGAAATGAAAAATTTTTCCTATGTGTCGACCTTTTGTCAGCAGCTGGCACGAGCTGCGGAAGAGGTGATCAATGAGGGACTACCCCTATCAGAAAAAACAATTCAGGCAAAGCTAAGCGGGGGCGATATGGAAAAGCTTGCCCTATTGCTAATGCAGGGAGAAGAACAAGTAGCCAATCCTTGGGAAGAATTTATTCGTCCACTAAAATTGAATTCTCTTCAGAATGAATATAAAGTGCATACGGAACGAGCAGAGTCTTTAACTCATTCCGACCCGGAAGAGTTCAGGAAAGAAATGCTTGTCTGCCTGCAGTTAAATCGGGAAATCCGGGAGTTGCAGAAAAAAACGTTGGGCTGAAACAGCTGGCAGAGGATGCCAAGGAGAAAAATATATGACTGTAAAAATCACAGCAGCGGCCAAACGTTGGGTAGCAATGCTGAGAGAAAAAGAAAATGATGAGGGTTTTATACCCAATCAAGAAATCATTCTGTTGGTGGAAAAAGAAAATTTGACTGCCCAGCAGCAGGATACCATTTACGAATTGCTGAATGCGCAGCACATTCAAGTGCTTTTTGAGGAAGATGTACTGGATGCGGAAAGCGGAAGCGAAGAGACACGAGCTACCAGAAGGTCGGAAAATGAGGACAGCGGAGAAGAACTTGATGATGTAGATGCTTTCATGCAGGAAGTGACAGGGATCGATGATCCTGTTCGTATGTATCTCAAGGAAATAGGTGCGGTACCTCTTCTTTCTGCACAGGATGAAATCGCATTAGCAAAATTAATTGAACAAGGAAGTCGGCCGGACGCGACAGAAGAAGAGCGTCTTGGGGCTGCAAAGGCGAGAAAAAAGCTCTCTGATGCCAATCTGCGCTTGGTTGTGTCTATTGCAAAAAAATACTTGGGCCGAGGCATGCAGTTTTTGGACTTGATACAGGAGGGCAATTTAGGTCTTCTGAAAGCAGTGGACAAGTTCGATTATAAAAAGGGCTATAAATTCAGTACCTATGCCACGTGGTGGATTCGTCAGGCTATTACCAGAGCCATTGCAGACCAAGCACGAACCATTCGGGTTCCTGTGCATATGGTAGAAACCATCAATAAATTAAACCGCATTTCCAGACAGCTTTTACAGGAAATGGGCAGAGAAGCAACAAATGAGGAAATAGCGGAACGTATGGGGGTTACCGAAGACAAAGTCAGGGAAGTGAAAAAAATTGCCCAAGATCCGATTTCTCTGGAAACACCCATTGGAGAAAAAGAAGATTCTCATTTAGGGGATTTTATTGAGGATCAGAAGGCTATCGCGCCGGATGATGCGGCGGGTTCCATTCTTCTGCGGGAACAGATTGATGACATGCTCAAAGGCTTATCTGACAGAGAACGGAGCGTTCTTGAATTGCGATTTGGCCTGCGCGACGGCAAACCGCGCACTTTGGAGGAAGTGGGGCGCTGCTTCGATGTGACGCGGGAGCGCATTCGCCAAATTGAAGGGAAGGCTCTGTCGAAGCTAAAAAAAACAGCTAAGAATTTGATGTCACAGTGAGCAAGTCTGCCTTGACTAAAATATTCCTAATTGGTAAAATGCATTTATTGATGTGAATTGGGCCTATAGCTCAGCGGCAGAGCCGCCGGCTCATAACCGGCTGGTCCCAGGTTCGAACCCTGGTGGGCCCACCAATATGATTCTAAAAAGGCGGAAATGATCTTTCCGCTTTTTTATGTGGTATGTCCTTTCTTGATTTATTAATGGCATCTTCGATAAACATCAGGATATATTATGCAAATCATGGGACAAATTCCTGATTATGAAATCAATCGATTGGAGTTTCTTTAAAAATAAGGAGGATTTATGGTAGTCTTACATCCGCGACTTCAGTCGGTAGCGGAGCTGGTACCGGCCTGCCAGATTATGGCAGATATTGGTACTGACCACGCCTATGTCCCCTTGTATCTTTTACAAACTGGCCGAATTCAACAGGCTGTGGCTTCTGATATTCACAGGGGCCCAGCCCTTCGTGCCAAAGAGAATTGCTTGAACGAGCAGGCCGCGGATGTGGTTTCTGTGCGTGTTGGGCCCGGCTTATTGACGCTTAGTCCGCACGAAGTGGAAGGGGCTGTCATTGCCGGCATGGGCGGCTTGATGATTTGTTCCATTTTGGAAGAAGGCGCACATATCGCGAAAACAATGGAGTGGTTTGTACTGCAGCCGCAGAACCATGTCGGGGATTTGAGGCAGTGGCTGGCAGAACACGAATATATGATTTGCCAGGAACGTTTGGCTTCTGAAAAAAATTATATCTATCAAGTGCTTTTAGTGCGGCATGGAAAGATGCCGCTCATATCGCCCATAGAAAAGGAAACTGGGCTTCTGTTGTATCGGTGGCAGGATCCTTTGTTTGCGGATTTTCTTCGAATACTCATACATAAACAAACTATCATTATAGAGAGTGTGGATGAAAACAGGACCAATGAAATAAATCGGAAAAAGAAAGAAGTAGCGCTGCAAAAAAAGAAAAGACTGGAGGAGATTTTATGGACGCTTGCGTAAAGGATATTATTCAGCTAATGGATACATGGGCGCCGCCTTCATTGGCAGAAAGCTGGGATCACCCCGGACTTCAGGTCGGGGACCCGAAACAGCCCGTACATACCGTGCTTGTATCACTGGATCTGACAAGAGACAATCTGAATTACGCCATAGCAAACAAAGTAGATATGATCGTTTCTCACCACCCCTTTCTCTTTAAGTCGGTAAAAAACATAGATCTGCAAACCGAAAAGGGCCAAATGATTGCGGATTTGTTTAACTTCCATATTAGTGCCTTTGCCGCGCATACCAATTTAGACACGGCACAGGGTGGGGTGAACGATGCCCTCGCTTCAGCGTTGAAGCTGAAACACTGCACAGGTTTTATTCCCATTCAGAAAAAGAAACAATATAAGCTGGTTGTATATGTCCCCAAAAGTCACGCTGAGACCGTACGTGCTGCCATTGCCCGAGCGGGCGGAGGTGTAGCGGGTGCATACCGGGGCTGTTCTTTCGTGTCCAGTGGAACGGGATATTTTTTTGCCGACAGTGAGGCTCATCCCTTTTCCGGCAAAGCGGGAACAGAAAACAAAGCTGATGAAGTGCGGATAGAGACCTTTATTGAGGAAAATGCACTGAATGCGGTGAAATTAGCAATCCATGGGGCGCATCCTTATGAATTACCCATATACAATATATATGAATTGGTAAGTTCGGAAAAATGGGAGACTATGGGGCGAATTGGGGAACTGCCCCATCTTATGAGTGGGGAAGAAGCTGTTTTATACGTGAAAGAATGTCTTGGCATAGAATTGGTGAAATTTACTGGCAAACCGGAGCAAATCATACAAAAAATAGCCGTCCTTGGCGGCGCTGGCGCAGAGTTTATACCGTTGGCCAAATCCGCCGGTGCAGATTTGTATCTGACGGGAGATGTTAAATACCACGAAGCTCAGGAAGCCAAAGCGCTGGGGCTTTTCCTTGTTGACGGAGGGCACTTTTATACGGAAAGAGTCATCATTCCATGGATAGCCAAATATTTGCAACAGGCAGCGAGGGAAAGGGACTGGAATTTAACGATCATTGAGGATCCCGGCGCTTCTGATATATTTTCTTACCGGTAATGGCATGCATATTGAATTAAGGAATTTCATATGATATACTGACGGCCGTGAGCACGAAAGATGGTTGCGAGCCGCAAGGCTTGAGGAAAGTCCGAGCTTCGCAGGGCAGGATGCCGGATAACGTCCGGCGGGGGTGACCCTAGGGAAAGTGCCATAGAAAAGGAAACCGCCGTGCAAACGGTAAGGGTGGAAAGGTGCGGTAAGAGCGCACCAGCAGTACAGGTAACTGGCTGGCTTGGTAAACCCCATCTGAAGCAAGGCCGAATAGAGAAGAGTGGAGGTTGCCCGCTGATCTTCCGGGTTGTTGCCGCTTGAGCAGAGAAGTAATTTTCTGCCTAGATAGATAACCATCACCACATTGTGGGACAGAACTCGGCTTATTGAATGCTCATATAAAAAACCACCGTTTCGGTGGTTTTTTATATTTCTATAATGGCTAAAACAATGGAATTGAAACCTTTAAATCTTGCTTCTTCCAATAGCTTCATCAAATTCACGCTGGATTTTGAGAGAGGGCTCTTTGTCCATGAGCGAGAAAAGGATAATGGCAACCGTTGAAATGATAAATCCAGGAACCAATTCATATAGACCGAACCATTCAAACTGCTTCCAGATAAGAACAGAAATCCCGCCGGCTAAAATACCAGCATAAGCTCCCTTCAGTGTCATACGCTTCCAGTAAAGAGAAAGGAGTGTAACCGGACCAAAGCAGGCGCCGAATCCAGCCCAAGCATAGGATACGATCTGGAATATATAGCTGTTTGGATCTGAAGCCAGGTAAAGGGCACAAAGAGAAATGACAAGAACGGTGATTCGGCTTACTAGAATCAATTCCTTTTGCGAGGAATGTTTGCGGAAAAAGGGCTGGTACAAATCCCGGGATACAGCAGAAGCGGTTACTAAGAGCTGAGAGGAGGCAGTGCTCATGATGGCAGCGAGGACCGCCGACCAGATAAGTCCCGTTACAAAAGGAACGGAAAGGTCCGCAGCCATAACGATGAAAACGCGTTCCGCATCGGCATTTTCCAGCGGTGTGGCCAGAAAGGCCTTGCCAACAATGCCGATAGCAATGGCGAAGAGGAGTGAAATAATAACCCATCCCATGGCGATCCGGGTGGACTTTTTTAATTCTTTCGCATCGCTGATGGCCATAAATCTTACAAGAATGTGGGGCTGTCCGAAATAACCCAATCCCCAACCGATGGAAGATATAAACATAATAAAATTGGCAAATCCAGTGGAGGATTGGGGAAGGAGAGAAAAGAAATCGGCTCCTTCATTTGACAATATATCCAGTGTCGGCACCGGTCCGCCAAGGACAATGACAGCGGCAATGGGAATGTACAGGACCGTAAAAAACATCATGGTTCCCTGAATAAAGTCCGTCCAGCACACAGCGCTGAATCCGCCAAGGAACGTGTAAAAAATAACAACAAACGCACCAAGGAGTAGCGCTGCGGTATAGGGAATTCCGAAAATGGTATTAAATAATTTGCCGGCGGCAACAAAGCCGGAGGATGTATAAATAATGAAGAAAATGATAATAAATATGGCGCAAATAAGGCGAAGACCGTTTTTGTGATCTTCAAAGCGGTTGGATAAATAATCGGGAATGGTGAGGCTGTTGCTGGCAATTTCCGTATAGTTGCGAAGACGTTTGGAAATAAATATCCAATTTAGCCAAGTGCCGATTATAAGGCCGATGCTGGTCCATATGGCAGACAATCCATGCAAATAGGCAAAGCCTGGAAGGCCCATCAGCATCCATCCGCTCATATCGGAAGCCTCAGCACTCATTGATGTAAGCCACGGGCCTAGCTTGCGGTCCCCTAAAATATATTGTGACAGATTTTTTTGTTTTCTTGAATAGTAAATACCGATGGCCATCATGACCAACAGGTAGAGCGCAAATGCGAGAATGACACCCAATTCGCCGCCATAATTCATAAAAAATACCTCCGCAGTCCATTGCATAAAAAACAGGAATCTACTGTCAGCTGTCGGGCAGCTTTTCAGCGTATTTCCTGCATGGATAGCCTATAAATTTTTATTTATCATAAAAGAAGTAAGAGCTTTTGTAAAGATGGCAAATCACCTTACCGCTTACGAGATGACGGGTGAACGGTAATAATCCTGCCCTCCCGCCCGCTCTGCCGGGTTGTGATAGCAATATCTCTGCAAATCCGTTGCTTTGCGGTCAAGAGAAAGGAGTTTCTGCGCATCTGCAGAAAGCTCTTGTCTGGCTCTGGCAAAGCTGGTAACAATGGGAAGGGTGGACCGTTTGAGAATGTAACTGTGTTCTCTTCGTAACGCCAGAAGTCGGGCATAAAGCAATTGCGGCGCTTTAGCCATGGGTGAAGGTCCCCCAAAAGGAGAGAGGAGCAGTGAGGCGGTGATCCGGCGAAGCCGGCTGTACAGGTATCGTTTGCTTTTTACGGAATTCAATACGTCCTCGTAAGAGGAGTGATGCATTTCTTTGGCCCATTTATTCTCCAGTCCTTCTGAGAAGAGAGCAGATTGAGCCAAATTCTCTTTATCAATCAAGCGGAAAAAAAGCAGACACGCATCATTGTAGCGCTGGTAATCGGTATACAAACCATTTGCAATAAGCGCATTCATGACATCCCGTTCATTATCTTGGATGGGAATGGGCCGAAGATTGGCGGTAATGTCCCGACGAATTCCGGAAGCGGATATGCATTCTGTCTGGTTTCTGGGCACGGCAATGATATTCATGGGAAGATTGTTTTCCATGATTGCGCGGGCGTACTGAATGGCAAGGAGGTTGTTGGGCTTGCTTACATCATCGGTCAGAGAAGGAAATTTCTCTTCCAGCGACCGGTTTACAGAAACGGCATAGGGAAGGCCTTGCTGTAAATAACCATGGAAGAGGGAAGAAAAGGCGGAAGAAAAGGTGTATGCGGCAAGGGCCTTTATTTCCTCAGGAGTAAGAGTTTCTGCACCAAAGGCGACATGCGTACAGCCCAGTGCATGGAGCATATGTACACCGGCGGCAGCAAATTTGTCCGCGCTCTGAAGCACGCACGTCACAGGAAGTTCCATAACAGCAGAGGCCCCGTTTTGTACCGCCCATGATGCACGGGTCCACTTATCAAAAATGGCAGGTTCGCCCCGCTGAACAAAAGAGCCGCTCATAGCACAAATAATGGGAACATTGGGGTATCGCAGATGCAGTACTGACAACAAATGGGCATGACCTGTATGAAAAGGATTCCATTCTGCTATAATGCCAATATACATAAAATAACCTCCCATATGTAATTTTTTGAATTATAGCATGATTCCTGAAAGAGATTAATTGCAGGTTTCTTTGTGTTATAATGGCATAAGAAATAAAGGAAATATTTTTCTTTATGAAATTATATCTGAATTGAAGGGAATTTTACGAAAATGCGGATGCTTGCAACGGCAATGATGATGACCTCCGTTCTTCTAACGTCCGGCTGTGCCCCTACGTCACTTGAGGATGAGTTTATACTGGGGAAAAACAGAATCAGCTGTGCTAACCAAACCATTACACTGGAGGTGCCCTTTGAAATGGGGGTACAGGGTAGAATGGCGGATATGGCGCCAAAGGATAGTGCGAAGGTCAGTGCAGAAGGAAACAATAAACACATACAGATTCTTGTCACAGGGGAATTGGCAGCAGAAAAAAATGTGATGGCTCAAATGGCGGCGGCTTCTGAATTGATGAACAATGAGGAATCGGTTGCCAATCTGACGGAAATAAAGGAATCCATTACTCTGGGCAATATGAACGGCGTTTGCATGACCTTTTCCTTTGATGATATCAGCCGCAGCTATCCTGTGAGCCTGACCGTAAAAGAATACATGTTCAAGCAAGGGGATGTGCTATGGCGTGTCATTTACCAATACCGCACAGAGGATCCGGTGGGGAAAGCGCTCACTGAACGGGTTGAGGGTAAAATCGTAGAGGGCGTAGCATTTTGATGAAAGGGCTGTCATTATGAAAGTGATTGGATCTCATAGCATTTTATCCTTAATACTGTTTTTAGCGGCTGGCGCATTGATCGGAGGTATTTTGGGCCACCTGTTAAGTGAGGTGAGTCTTGCCGGCATCATGCCCTATTTGACAGCCCCATATGAACTATTCAATTTGCAGGATTTTCACTTAAATTTGTTTATCATGGATATCCATTTTGGCATCCGCTTGGCACCAAATCTTATCAGTATTTTAGGGATTTTGATTGCGGCTTGGATTTACAGCTGGTTTTGACCATGCGTATTTGTTTATTTGAGGTCATATGATTATATTAGCGTCAAAATCTCCGCGCCGGAAGGAAATTCTTAAACAAATGGGAATTTCCTTCTGCGTAATGAACAGCGGGTATGAGGAAAATAATGCGTTAGCCGTGTCTCCGGCAGAATTGGTTCGCATACAGGCAGAAGGGAAAGCCCGGGCCGCCTACAAGCGCACAGATCCAGCGAATGTTGTCATAGGTGCAGACACGCTGGTGGTTCTGGATGGAAGCGTGCTGGGGAAACCGGAAAACGAAAACCAAGCGCTGGTCATGCTACAACAGCTGTCCGGTCGGACACATCAGGTCATAACCGGAGTTGCTGTATTTGCCAATGGGCATCACTGTAGCGATGTTTGCATCAGCAAAGTGACATTCCGAAAGCTGACCAATGACGAGATACTGCGCTATATAGCCACTGGTGAACCCATGGATAAAGCGGGTGCTTATGGAATACAGGGATTAGGGAAAGATTTTGTGGAATCCGTAGAGGGTTCACTGACCAATGTAATTGGTTTACCTAAAGACCTTACTCAAAAATTGCTTCAACAAGTCAAAGAAACGAGGTGAAATTATGACTATTCTTCGGGAAATGGAAGAAGAAGAGCTGCCAAGAGAAAAATTTGCCAGATCTCCCGCCTATGCCAGCATGGTAGATTTGGTCGCAATTCTGCTTAGAACCGGCACAAAGGGATGCTCCGTTTTAGAGCTGGCCAGGCAAGTCACACGGCGGCTGGGTGAAGGTGGTGTGCGCTGGTATGAGGATTTGGACTGGAGAGATTTGCAGGATATATCGGGGATTGGCAAGGATAAAGCTATCACTATTTGCGCAGCGATCGAGCTTGGACGGCGTTTGGCGGCGCACCATAACAAACAGACGCTTCAGCGCATGGGTTCACCGGAGCTGGTGGCAAGCTTCTTCATGGAACGGCTTCGGCACAGAACACAGGAGCATTTTTATGTGTGCTACCTAAATGTAAAGAACCGTTTGCTTGGAGAAAAGGAAATATCCATCGGCAATCTTCACTCGGTACCTGTTGATATGAAAGAAGCGCTGAAATGGGGCATTCGATATAAGGCTCATGGATTAATTCTCGTTCATAATCATCCATCGGGAGATCCGGAGCCATCGAGAGAGGACATTCAGCTGACCCGTCAGTTTTCTAAAGCGGCAGAGCTTCTCGATATGGAGGTATTGGACCACATTATTATTGGAGACGGCATATATATTAGCCTTCATGATCGGAATGTGGTTTGATTCCGGTAATGGTTCAAGCGCCTAAAATAAACATCTCATTCGAAAGGAGAACTTATCATGGAAATGGAATCCGAAAAGAAATATTCAGCAGAATCAAAGGGGTACAATGATAAAATTTATGAAATTCGCTTTATTCCTGTAATGGAGCGGCCGGAATATCAGGAAGGAGCGGTGAAAGAAGCGCTTCTTCAATTAAAGCAATTGGTATCTGCCGATGACTTTGAGAAATATATCAATAACGGCCTGATCCGAATTACCTATGATGGAAGCCGTCTTATGCTGATTACGAAGTCAGAAATCTATCGCACCATGCTCTCCTCACGTTTCTTTGTCCCCATTTGCCAAGCCTTTAATGTGGGTAATTTCCGTGTGGTGAGTGAAGTCAATGGTTATTGATTTCCAACAGACTGAAAAAGAATAGGAAAGTACAACAGGCGCTCTTGGTTAGGATGAAATACTTATCAGTCCTAACCAAGGGCGCTTTTAACGCAAAGAAACTCCAGAAACGATAGGAATAACTGGGGGCAACTCTCACAGGCAAAAGGGAAACTAGGAATTCTTTTATTCCCGCTTACAGATGGGGTATAATGGAATCATCAATGTATTATTTTGAGGAGGATTGTATGAAAAAAGGGAAATTATACGGAATTGGCGTTGGACCGGGAGATCCCGGTTTGATGACTGTAAAGGCTGTGGAAACTTTAAAGAACGCAGATATGATTATTACACCGAAGACGGAAAAGAAAGACGGCTCGGTAGCGTTCCATATTGCCTCATCATACATTCCGGAAACGACAGAAATTTTGCCCATGGTGTTCCAGATGACTACGGATATGGAAGCGGTAACGCGTCAATGGGATGAGAACCGGAATATTATTGCTGAAAACCTGGAAGCGGGGAAAGATCTCGTGTTTTTAACACTGGGAGATCCCATGCTTTACAGTACATACATGTATATTGTCCATGCCATGGAAGGGACTGGATACAAGGTGGAAACCATTCCCGGCATTCCTGCCTTCCTGGGTATTGCGTCCCATATTGGTATGCCTGTGGCCGAATGGGAAGAGACGGTATTAATTCTTCCGGCAACAGCCAGCCCGAAAAAGATAGATCAGGTTCTTGCCGTTGCTGATAGTGTAGTAATTATGAAGGTTTATAAAAATTGGGCCTACATTCAGAGTGAACTGAGAAAGCATCATTTAATCAAAAATGCGGTGATGGTATCCCGGGTTGGTCTTCCGGATGAAATCATTCAGAGAAATCTGGATGATTTGCCGGCCGATTACCAGCCGAATTATCTCAGTACCATTCTTGCAAAGAGGGATGGTTTATAATGGCTTGCTGCAAACGGCCTCGCATCGTATTGGCGGGAGTGAGCAGTGGTGTAGGGAAAACCACCATCGTGACCGGTCTTACGGCGCTGCTTCATGCGCGTGGCCTTTCGGTGCAGCCCTTTAAGGTGGGGCCGGATTACATAGATCCAGGCTTTCACGCGCAGGCTGCGAAACGAAATTCTTATAATCTTGATACGTGGTTATCCCCGGAGGAAAGACTTCCTTCGACGTTTTCCCTGCTTTCGAAAGAGGCGGATTTGTCTCTCATAGAAGGTGTAATGGGCCTTTATGACGGGGGAGGAAAAGGTATAAGTAGCACGGCACAAATCGCCAAGTTACTGCATGCCCCGGTCGTTCTCATCATTAACTGTCAGTCCATTGGCTCCAGCGCTGCTGCCATTGCGCTGGGCTACAAGATGTACGATGCGGATCTGACCTTTGCCGGCGTTATTTTGAATAAGCTTGGTTCAAAAAAACATGAGGCCATGATAAGAGACGCCATGAAGGATGTGGGTGTGCCGGTTCTAGGAGCGCTCCAGCGGGATGCGAAGCTGCAGACCCCTGAGCGGCACTTGGGTCTTACTCCTGTTACGGAAATAGAAACGGCGGAATTAATTCGGCAAATGGGGGAAGATGCGGATCGGTGGATTGATATTGATGAGCTGCTTCGCATTGCGGAAAGTGCGCCGGATATTGAGGCCGATGAAGCGGATGAAGGTGACTATATCGCCTCTGTTCGCATTGGTATTGCCTCCGATGAAGCCTTTACCTTTTATTACCCCACCAGCCTGAGGGCACTTGAAAAACGCGGCGCAGAGCTAATCCCCTTTAGTCCGATACGGGATAAGAAGCTTCCTTCAGTTGACGGTCTCATTTTTGGCGGTGGATTCCCGGAAATGTTTCTGACCGAATTGTCAGCCAATGCTCCCATGAAGGCCGCCATCACCGAAGCGTCAAATGCGGGGATGCCCATATATGCGGAATGCGGTGGGTTGATGTACCTCTCTCGGAGCATCGTGAATTTTGAAGGAAACCGCTTCTCCATGGTGGGGCTCGTACCGGCCGATTGCCGTATGCAAAGCAAATTACAGCGCGTCGGTTATGTCACGGCCACGGCGCTGAAGCCAAGCATTCTGGCCAATACAGGAGATACGCTCTGCGGCCATGAATTCCATTTTTCTACAATGGAGCCCACAGGCCAGGATTTTCCCTGGGCTTATGCCTTACAGGGAATCCGACAAAATGCGCCTCATGAAGAGGGCTTTATTCATAAAAATGTAATAGCTTCCTATCTCCACATAAATTTTGATGGAAATCCGCAGTCAGCCGACCGGTTTATCAGCAGCTGTAGGGATTGGACGGATAAGAAAGAGGAGCGATAATGGATACCAAAGGGCTGGTTCTTATTAATACAGGGAATGGAAAAGGGAAAACAACCGCGGCCCTTGGCACCGCCATTCGAGCGTGGGGGGCTGGCCAGCGGGTGCTGTTTTTACAATTTATTAAGGGCTCAAGAAAGTATGGAGAATTGGAGTCCATTCACGTGCTTGGAGAAGTTAACGGACATATCGAAATTCGTTCTATGGGAGACGGTTTTGTTTTTCATAGTAAGGAAAACAATGCACAGGAATACGAACGAAAGAAAAAATTAGCGCAGAACGCGTGGAATGAAGCTGTACGGGAAATCATGAGTAATACATGGGACTTGGTGGTACTTGATGAGGTCAATTACGCTATTCACTTTGGCCTGCTTTCGGAAGATGACGTAATATCTATGATTAAAAATCGGCCGGCTCGGCTCAACTTAATTCTTACAGGGCGATATGCTCCGAAGAAATTGATTGAGATAGCCGATACGGTTACTGAAATGTGCCCTGTGAAGCACGCTTTTGAGAAGGGAATTATGGCACGCAGAGGGATTGAATTTTAATATGCTGTAATTTCTATACTACTATATAACTGCGCCTTTTCTTTACATACCGCAAGAGGCATGATAAAATTTTATTTAGTATGGTATATCTTATAAAGGCGCAGTATTTTCTGCACTTCTTTTTGTAAAAATGAGGGATTATTGTGGCTCTGTACGTGAAAAAATTTGGCGGTAGCTCTGTCGCTACACCTGAAAAAATGCATAACATTGCAATGCGTATACTGAATGAGCGACAGCCGGAGGATAAAATCGTTATTGTCGTATCCGCTATGGGCGATAGTACGGATAATCTTCTTAGTCTCGCCAGTCAGGTAACAAAAGAGCACTTCGGCCGAGAAATGGACATGCTTCTCACGACGGGTGAACAGATTTCCATTGCACTGATGGCGCTGACTTTCCAGTCAATGGGAGTGCCTGCCATTTCTCTCACTGGCGCCCAGGCCGGCATCATAGCCGATGGGGCTTACAGCAAAGCTGATATAGTGGATGTGAAGCCGGAACGCGTATTCCGCGAATTGGAAGCGGGCAAGGTTGTTATTGTCGCTGGATTCCAGGGGATCAATCCGGAGGGAGACCTCATAACATTAGGTCGCGGCGGAAGCGATACCACGGCGGTTGCTTTGGCCGGCGCTATGAAGGCCGATATGTGCGAAATTTTCACTGACGTGGACGGCGTGTATTCTGCAGATCCAAGATATGTTCCCAGCGCAATAAAAATTAATGAAATAACAAATGAAGAAATGCTGGAAATGGCCCGTCTCGGCGCAGGGGTTATGCAGCCCAAAAGTGTTGAAATGGGAATGCGGTATCATATTCCAATTCATGTACGCTCTACCTTTACTAAAGACGTTGGAACAATTATCCGGGAGGACTCTTCGATGGATTACTCACAATTGGCGGTACGTGGCGTTGCGCAGGATGCTCATGTTGCAAAAATCGCGGTTCTTGGTGTGCAAAATCTGCCGGGGATGGCATACAGCATCTTCAATGCGTTGGCAGATAATTATGTAAGCGTTGACATGATTGTGCAGAGTATCCGCAGTGCAGAGACAGAAAAGACAGACATTATTTTCACTATCGACAATAATGATTTGGATGAAGCAAAAAAAGTGCTGGATGCACTGAAAAGGGAAGGGCGAATTCCGGATGTGATTTACAACGATGATAAAGCCAAGGTATCTATTGTGGGTGCCGGCATGCTGGGGACTCCTGGTATTGCAGCGCGCATGTTTGGTGCATTGGGACGTTCTGATGTAAATATTGATATAATAAGTACATCAGAAATCAGTATTTCCTGCCTCATTCCAAGAGTGGATTTGACAAAAGCGGTTCAAGCTATTCACGATGAATTTTTTGGGAGAACGCAGGGGTAATCACAAGCGTGTGAGCACAGGGCATCTTCCTGTGCTTTTTATTTTTATGAAAATATCCGTTTAAAATCAGACATTATATGCAGCTAGAAGGAGATAGTATGATGATAAAGTGGAACAGTGGAGACATAATTCACGGATTTCAGGTGCAGAAGACGGATCGGATTCCCGAGGTGGATTCTGATGCTTATGTATTGGAGCATATAGGCTCCGGCGCTCGGCTACTGTATCTCAACAATAAAGATGACAATAAGGTGTTTTATATCTGTTTCCGCACAACGCCGGATAATTCCAAAGGAACACCGCATATTATGGAGCATTCCACCCTGTGCGGCTCCCGCAAATTTCCTTTAAAGGAACCCTTTGTGGAATTGGCTAAGGGTTCGCTGAACACTTTTTTAAATGCAATCACCTGGCCTGACAAAACCATGTATCCCGTTGCCAGTCGGAACGAAAAGGATTTTTACAATTTGATGGACGTGTATCTTGATGCGGTGTTTTATCCCAATTGCCTCAAGGATTCTCAAGTCCTTATGCAGGAGGGGTGGCACTATGAGCTGGAAAATCGGGAAGATCCAATCATTTACAAGGGCGTCGTTTATAACGAAATGAAAGGGGCCTTGTCTTCCCCGGAAGCGATTATGGAGGACTGCGCCATGGCGGCACTTTTCCCTGACACCACCTATGGGGTGGAATCTGGGGGAGATCCCGATGTGATTCCGTCATTGTCGTTCCGGGAATTTACAGAATTCCACCGTCACTTTTATCATCCATCGAATAGCTATATCTACTTGTATGGGGATATAGACATTGATAAGACATTGGCATTTATTGACAAAGAGTATTTGTCTAACTTTACTCGTCATCCTGTTAATTCAGAGGTTCAGCTGCAGTCTCCATTTGCGAAACGGAAAGTGGTAGAAAAAAGCTACGGCATTCCCGTAGGCGACAGTGAAAAAGGCAAGGCCATCCATGGATTGTACGTGGCATGCAGTGATACGCTGAGCACTGCTGAATCCATGGGAATGAAAATTTTGAATTATATTTTGATTGAAATGGATGGAGCCCCCTTAAAAAAAGCCATCGTTGATGCCAACATCGGAAGGGATCTTTCCGGGCATTACAGTGACAGCTATCGTCAGCCTGTATGGGAAATAGAGACCACGGGCTCTGAACCGGAATTGGCTCAGGATTTTGCACAGGTACTGGATTCAACGCTGCGCACACTTGTGCTTAATGAGCTTGACAGAAACATGCTTTCCGCGGCAATCAACCGAACGGAATTCATGCTTCGTGAAAGCGATTACCAGGGAAGACCCAAGGGGCTTTTCTATGGCGTTCGCGTGATGGATCTTTGGCTGTACGATCGGGATCCACTGGCGGCCATTCGTTACATTGATGACTTGAAGACTCTTCGCGAAGGAATCGACAAAGGATTTTTTGAAAATCTTCTTCGCAAATATGTATTGAAAAACAACCATCAGGTTCTTATTACGATGAAGGCCGAGAAAGGACTGACGGAGAGAAAGAACAGGGAAGTGGAAGAGAAGCTGGCCTCTTATAAGAATAGTTTGTCAGAAGAACAGCTCGATGAAATTATCTCAAACACGAAAGCGTTAAAAGCACGGCAGGAGACACCAGATACTCCGGAGGCGCTGGAGACTATTCCCATTTTGTCTCGCAGTGATTTGAACCGCGACCTTACGCATGAGAACTTGAAAGAAAACCAGATTGAAGGGATAAAGCAATTCCATTATGAAACCAATACCTCAGGTATATCGTACGTGAATCTGTTTTTTACCTTGTACGGGCTTAAAACGGAGGATATTCCATATGCCTACCTGTTGGCCAATCTTCTTTCTGGCTTGGATACAGATAAATATTCTTATCAGGAACTGAACCAAACCATTAATTTTCACACCGGAGGACTGACCTTTTCTGTGACTTCTTATGGAAAAGCGAATGATGATACCCAATACGTTCCGGTCTTTGTGGTTCGAGGCAAGTCACTTACCTCCAAGGTTAATGAATTGATGGAAATTATCGGGAATATTTTAAATCATACAAAATTCACTGATCTTTCCAGGCTTAAGGAGATCCTTCTGGAGGAAAAAGCAGATTGGGATATGTCTGTATTCAGTCGTGGGCATACGCTGGTTATGCATCGCCTTCTGTCATATTTTTCAGATGTTGAAAAATTCCGTGAAGCAGGAAATCTATCCTTCTATTATTTTTTATCTGACTTGGTAAACAATTTTGATACCAAGGGAGAATATGCCGCATCACGGCTGGCCTCCGTGGCATCGAAAATTTTTACGAAGGCCAACCTGATCATGCAGACCGTGGGAGAAGAGCAAGAAGAGCAGAAAGCTGCTTTGTGTCTGCCTTGTGTGATCGGCGATATGGCCGAAGGAACAAAAACTTCAGAATTGTCCTTCCAATTCCCTGAAATAAAGAAGAATGAGGGCATACTTACCTCTGGCAAGGTACAGTATGTTGTGAAAGGAGGCAATTTCCGCAGGAATGGGTTCAAATATACTGGAAGCATTCAGGTGATGGAAACCATTTTAAGATATGACTACTTGTGGAAAAAGATTCGTGTACAGGGAGGTGCCTATGGAGCGTTCACACAGTTTGCACTGAACGGCAATTCGCTCCTTTGTTCGTATCGTGACCCCAATCTTCGGGAGACCATAAAGGCTTATCACTCTGTAGCTGACTATATCAGACATTTTTCTGTCTCTGACCGTGAAATGACCAAATACGTAATAGGCACTATGGCTTCCTCAGAAGTGCAATATACCCCCTTTATGAAAGGGGAGCGGGCTATGATGCTCAGGTTCTGCGGAATTTCTCACGAGGATCGCCTGAGAATCCGCCAGGAAATCATAGACTGCACGCAAAATGACATCCGAAATCTAGCGGATTTATTGGAAAGTGTTATGGAAGAGCCCTACCTTTGCGTAATGGGTGGAGAAGAAAAAATTCGTTCATCCAAAGACCTTTTTGACAAGCTTCTGTCGCTTCCGGAGTAAAAATGGTCCGCACGCGTTTTGCACCCAGCCCAACCGGATTTATCCATTTGGGCAATGTATGGGTGGCATTCCTGAATTGGCTCTGGACAAGACAGCACGACGGGCAGATTATTCTTCGAATTGAAGACATTGACCGACAGCGCTGTCAGTCCCAATACACGGATGCGTTGCTCAGCGATTTAGACTGGCTTGGACTAGACTGGGATGAAGGGCCGGAGACCTGCCATTGGTATGGGTCTGTCATACAGAGCCAGCGATTGGATTTTTACCAAAACCAATTAACGCGGTGGCGGGAAAACCAAACCATTTATCCCTGCTATTGCTCCAGGGCGGCACTTCGCCGAATCGCATCGGCGCCTCACCTGGGAGAGGTTATCCCCGTCTATGATGGACACTGCCGGTACTTAACCCCGGAGGAGCGAGCCGCTAAAACGAAAACGCCTTCCTGGCGGTTTAAAATGGAAACGCAGACGGTGTGTTTCCGGGATCTCCTTTGCGGAGATCAAAAAAAGACGCTCCATGCCGGCAATGATGATTTTGTGCTTGCTCGTGCAGACGGCATGATTGCCTATCAACTCGCGTCTGCCGCTGATGACGGGATCATGAAGGTAACCCATGTGTTTCGTGGCAGAGATCTTTTGCCATCCACCGCAGGACAGGTCTGCCTTATCCAGAAATTAGGGTATAAGGTGCCCGAATATGCGCACGTTCCGCTATTGACTGACAGCGAAGGAATTCGCCTGTCAAAACGGCAGCATGGCATTACGATTAGAGACATGCGAGATGCGGGCATTGCTGCAGAAGACATTATCGGCACACTTCTTTTCTGGGCCGGTGCCATAGCAAAACCGGAAAAAGTCAGTGCAAACCAAGCATTACAAAATTTTGATTTTTTCTCCTGTACAAATTTCACAAAAGCACAAATTATGGTTTCCAATCATTTTCTGGTGCGACAATGAGTTGCTGTGTTTGCTTACCCATTTGCCATTAAATACGATAGATACGCTTTGATGATTAAAAATGTTTTACTCCTTTTATTTATTACTTGATAAATTCAGGAAAAGCCATTATAAATTAATTATGACCATTTTTATGTTCCTATATAAAATTTCGTAATTGGAGACATGCGGTATGATTACTCTGGAACATGTATATATTGAATACACCAGAACAAGGATTGCTCTTCGTGACATTAATATTCATGTAGATAAGGGCGAATTTGTCTTTATTGTCGGACCATCCGGTGCTGGTAAGTCGACGTTTATTAAAATGTTAACTCACGAGGTCCTCCCATATAAAGGATCAATTCGTGTAAATGGAGTGGAAGTAAATAAATTAAAGAAAAATCAGATCCCCTATTACAGAAGAAATCTAGGCATCGTCTTTCAGGATTTTCGTCTACTCCAAGAGAAAACGGTCTTTGAAAACATTGCATTCGTTTTGCGTGTCACCGGTGCTCATGGGAAAAGAGAGATTCGGGAAAAGGTGAACCGCGTATTGGATCTCGTAAATTTACGAAATAAGGCGGGAGAATATCCTACACAGCTTTCCGGAGGCGAACAACAGCGAGTGGCCATTGCACGGGCTCTGGTCAATCGGCCGACATTACTCATTGCAGATGAACCAACAGGCAATTTAGATCCCGTTACATCGGAAGAAATCATGGATCTTTTCAATAATATAAACCACATGGGAACGACAATTATTATGGTCACTCACAATAAAGAGCTCGTTAATGCCATGCACAAACGCGTTGTCAATATTGAAGATGGTCATATTGTCAGCGATGTTAAAAGGGGAGGCTACGATTTGCATGTTTAATTCGCTTGGATATTTTCTTCGGGAAACGCTCCATTCGCTAACACACCACAAATTCATGGCGGCAGCTTCTGTTTTGACCGTCACGCTCTCCATGTTTATTCTGGGCGCTTTTCTTGCGGTAGTGCTGAACATGAATCATATGGCCAGTTATTTGGAAAGTCAGGTGGAAATGAGTGTATATTTGAGGGAAGGTTTGACCACAGATCAGGTAATGGGTGTAGGGCGCCGACTCAAAGTACTGCCGGACCTTTCAGATTTGTCTTTTACAAATAAGGACCAAGCGATGGAGGAATTTCGGGAACGGCTGGGAGACCAGGCCGGTATTCTTGATGCCATCAATGGAAATCCGCTTCCCGCCTCCTACCAGCTGTCTTTCAATAACCCGGATGCATTAAAAGAAGCCGCTGCTGAAGTTTCTCAGTATGATGAAGTGGAATCTGTGCAGTATGGGCAGGATATTATTGAACAAATTTATAAAGTATCACAAGCAATTCGCATGAGCGGGATTGTGCTGATTGTCTTTCTGGCGTGTGCAGAACTCTTTATCATTTCCAATACAATTCGCCTTACTGTTTTTGCTCGCCGTCGGGAAATACAGATTATGAAATTCGTGGGGGCAACCAACAGCTTTATTCGCTGGCCGTTTCTTTTTGAGGGAATGTTTATTGGTATTGTTGGGGCAGGGATTGCTTCTGCCGTACTGTGGCAATTATATAAAATTATGCTGAATGAAGCCGCTGAAGCCGGCCTGTTATTTATTCCCTTTATAGGATTATATCCTTTTATGCTTCATATAACATTGTTCCTCCTTTGTACCGGTCTGTTGATCGGTGCCATTGGCAGTGCAATTTCTATCAGAAAATATATGAAAGTGTAAATGTATGAACAAGTACGGTAAAATCACGTCGGCTTTATTCCTTACCGTCCTTATTGCAGGTACGGCAGTGCCTTCTATGGCTGACGATTTGGAAGATCAGCTGGCAGATATTCAAAGTCAGATTTCCTCTGCCCGGGAAGAGCAGGCCAATGCACAAGAAATTATTAATGCGGTGGTAGGCCGATTAGAGGCCATTCAGGCAGAGCTGGATGCGGCCAATGCAGAATTGGCTCAAATCCGCACGGAACAGGAAGAGCTGAATGAGCAGATTTATGAAAATGAGCTGGCATTGCAACGTGCCATTGATGAGCTCCGTGAGCGACAGCGCATACTTGAGCATCGTGTCCGTGAAATCTACATGCACGGAAAACTGAATTACATAGATGTTATTTTTGGTTCCCAAAACTTTAGCGACTTTGCCAATCGATTAGAGCTGTTAAAGCGAATCGTCCGTGCAGATGTTTCTTTGATTCAGGACATACAGGACAAGCAGAATCAAATAGAGGAACAGCGGGCACAGCTTGATGTGGAAAAAGCTTACCTGGATGAGCTTGAGTCTAATGCGGAAGAAACGCAAAGGACAATCGATGACAAAAGGGCAGAGCAGCAGTCCGTCCTTGAAGAAGCACAAGCACATAAAGCGGCAGCTGAGCGATTGGAAGAAGAATTGCAGCAAGCAAGTGCCGAGGTACAAGCAAGGATTGAAGCGAGGCTGCGGGAACAGCAAAGCGGAGACGGCTATTCAGGTGTGGTTGGTTCCGGTCAGATTGGCTGGCCCTGCAGTGGTCCCATTACGTCACCTTTTGGATATCGCGTGCATCCCATATTCGGCCATGTTATTTCTCATGCGGGCATTGATATTGGTGTACCAGAAGGAACGCCAGTTCATGCTGCGGATAGCGGAGTTATCATAGAATCCGGCTGGATAAGCGGGTACGGCTATACCATCATTATTGACCATGGTAATGGTATTCAGACATTATACGCGCATAACAGTGACTTGGCTGCCAGCGTGGGACATGCTGTAGCCAAAGGGGAGATCGTTGCTTATTCCGGCCAGACGGGCAATGTTACCGGTCCACATTGTCATTTTGAAGTTCGTATCAATGGTGCCCCCGTTGATCCCATAGGGTATTTATAAATGAAGCGACAAAAGACCGAAGGCATAAGCAGAGCGCTGTCCTTTGGTCTTTTTGATAAAGGGACTTTATGAAATTATCTATTAAACAAAAAACCTTGTTTTTTTGGCTTGTATCGGTCATTTCCGGATCTATTTCACTGTGCGGGATAGTGCTCCTTAATGCAACGGGAGATCCGGACAGTCTGATCCGATTTATTAAAATTTATCAGGCGGTTCGGTCGGAATATTTTCTCAGCGTAAATGATACGCAATTACTGGAGGGCGCCAGCCGCGGTATGGTAGCGTCTTTGGAGGATCCCTATTCGCAATTTCTCAGCACTACGGATTTTGAAAAGCTTGAAGAGCAAACCAACGGCGAATATGGCGGCATCGGCGTTATCATCGGAACCGATAATAACGAGGACGTGCATATTCTTTCCATATTTCCGCAGAGCGCAGCGGAAAAAGCTGGACTCCTTCCCGGAGATATCATCGTTGCTGTAGATAACGTTCTCACCAGTTCCATGGATATAAATAAAACAGCCAATTGTATCCGTGGCCATTCCGGAACAGAAGTAACATTGACCATTCTGCGTAATGAAGAAACACAGCAGGTTTCTTTAATTCGTTCAAACATCACTTTACCCACAGTAGATGGGCAGATGCTGACAGAGGACACGGGATATATTCGCATTTATTCATTTACTTCACATACTCCTGATGAATTCCGGGAACAATATGATCTGTTTCTGGAAAAAGGAATGGCCAAATTAGTCTTGGATTTGCGGATGAATCCGGGTGGACTGATTGACGCGGTGGTTGCCGTGGCGGATCATTTTCTGTCTGGAGGCCCCATTGTAAGTTACCAGGAAAAAAATGGAGCCATGCGGAATTATGTCATACAGGGAACAAGAAATGTACTTCCCATGGCTGTGCTTATTGACAGAAACAGTGCTTCTGCGGCGGAAATACTGGCCGGAGCCATACAGGATAAAAAAGAAGGCGTCATTGTTGGAGAGCGAA
Source organism: uncultured Dialister sp. (assembly GCA_964587685.1). Classification (GTDB taxonomy): domain Bacteria; phylum Bacillota; class Negativicutes; order Veillonellales; family Dialisteraceae; genus UBA1822. Next base: position 33,102 of record CAZPLS010000002.1, on the reverse strand, counting down.
GCTTTGGCAAAGGTACCGTTCAAATTGTGCATTCCTTACAGGAAGGAGGCGCATTGAAGCTGTCTGTGGCACAATATCTGACAGCGGCGGGCCGGCAGATTGATAAGATTGGCATTGAGCCAGATATTCCGATTGACCAGACAGGGAGAATGTGGGAACCGCTCACAGATAATGTTCTGCAGGCGGCCATTCAGGCAGTCAATGAATAAATACAGTACAGCATGCCGTAAGAAGATTTATGGAATTTTTTTGTTTTGACTAAGTTTACGGTATAATGTAAATCATAGGTTTTTGTCTAAATGAAAATGCTTGCACTGAGGCGGCGCACAGAGTAAGGAGTAAGAGATGTTTATTGATAAAGCAAGAATTATAGTACAGTCTGGTGCCGGAGGAGATGGAATGGTTTCTTTCCGTCGGGAAAAATATGTTCCTCGCGGAGGGCCCAGCGGAGGAGATGGCGGAGCTGGCGGATCTGTAATCGTTCGCGCCGTTCGGAACATGAATACACTTATGGATTTCCGGCGGCACCGCAAATTTACGGCGCAAAATGGAGCCAATGGCGGTTCAAAGGATATGTACGGAAAATCTGCAGAGGATGTCATTGTTAAAGTGCCGCTCGGAACAATTCTTTATGACGCCAAAACAGATGAACTGCTGGCAGACCTGACGCAGGAAGGACAGGAAATACTCATTGCAAAAGGCGGCCGGGGCGGTCGGGGAAATGCCCATTTTGCTACCAGCGCTGTCCGAGCGCCTACATATGCGGAAAAGGGAGAGCCTGGTGAAACAAAAGAGCTCCGTCTTGAGTTGAAAGTATTGGCAGATGTGGGACTTTTAGGGTTTCCGAGTGTGGGAAAATCCAGCCTGATCCGCAAGGTGTCTGGCGCTAGGCCAGAGGTGGCGGCTTATCATTTTACTACCCTTGCACCACATCTTGGGGTTGTCGCCCTCAGTGACGATCGGGATTTTGTCATGGCTGATATACCAGGCCTGATCGAAGGGGCCAGCCGCGGAATAGGATTGGGCCATGATTTTCTTCGCCACATAGAGCGTACCTATGTACTGATCCATGTATTAGACGCCGCCGGTAGCGAGGGGCGGAACCCTGTAGAGGACTTTCATGTAATCAATAACGAATTGGAACTGTACAGTCCTGCATTGGTGCAGAAAAAACAAATCGTAGCAGCCAATAAAATCGATCTTATCACCGATGAAAGTAAGCTTCAGACGCTGAAACAACAAATAGAAAAGGAAGGATTTGAATGCTTTCCCATTTCCACCATCACCGGGGAGGGCATACGGTCTCTGATGGAACGAGCGTGGCAGCTTTTGCAGGAAATACCCAAAACGGTGGATATCCCATCAGAACAAGATCTGATTTATGAGCCTCCGAAAGATGAATTTGAAATTTCCTTAGAGAATGGTGTCTATTTTGTGAGAGGCAAACGTGTGGAAAAACTCGTTCGAATGACCAATTTTAATGACAATTTGTCTATGCGTCGCTTTGAACGAGCATGGAAATTTATGGGTCTTGACTACAGACTAAAAAAAGAGGGCATTTGTGAAGGTGATACGGTAAATTTATATGGAGTAGAATTTACCTTCTCGGATAAAGCTCACAACACAGAAGAATAAAAGGAGATATCCTATGCTCACAGGGAAACAGAAACAATATTTAAAGGCTGCTGCCAATAGCATACCGGCAATCATTCAAATTGGAAAAGAAGGGCTGACTCCAACCGTTATAGAAAGTATTGAAGCTGCGGTAAAAGCGAGGGAGCTGGTGAAATTTAAAATTAATCAGAACTCTGCAGAGGAAATTGCTTCGGCAGCTTCCATAGTGGCAGCGGAACTTCATTGTGAAATTGTTCAAATTATTGGAAGGAATTGTATCCTTTTCCGTCAAAAAGAGAAGGAGTCCCGTTATGAACTCCCTTAATACGATATCTATCAAGGACCGCATCCTTAAAAAGAAAAAAATTGTCATAAAGGTGGGGACGAGTTCCATTACCTATGATAACGGAAGATTAAATTTCCACTTTATCGACCAGCTGGCAAAGCAAATTTCCGACCTGATGAATCGGGGGATACAGGTTATCCTTGTCACTTCCGGTGCGATTGGCGTGGGCGTACCCATCATTGGTTTTAAAGAGAAGCCGTCCTTTTTGCCATACAAGCAGGCTGCAGCGGCAGTGGGGCAAGGGGCCCTCATGAATGTATATGAGCGCTTTTTTCATGAATATGGGCATCATGTGGGGCAGGTTCTTTTAACTAAGGGCGATTTGTTGAATCCTAAACGATACATGTATGCACGCGGCATGTTAATGGCCCTTCTTGAGCTTGGTATGCTTCCTATAATCAATGAAAATGATGCTGTTGCTGCGGATGAAATTAAAATTGGGGATAATGATACTCTTTCAGCCTCGGTAGCAAGCATTGCTGATGCGGATTTGTTAATCATCCTATCGGATGTTGCCGGGCTATATGACAAAAATCCTTCCAAGCATCCTGATGCCAATCTTATTCAGGAGGTGCCCAAATTCAGCCGGACGCTCTTTCAATTGGCGGGCGGAGCCGGCACAGCACGGGGAACTGGCGGTATGTATACAAAGCTTTTGGCCGCAGAAATTTGCGTCCGTTCAGGAATTGATATGATCATTGCGCAGAGTATGCATCCCAATGTTCTCTACCACATCATGGAAGGCGAAAATGTAGGAACATTTTTCTATGGAGAAGATGTCCATCCGCAAATGAAAAAAAGGGAAATGATTATTGGTGCGGATATCCACGGATGCATAACTGTTGATAAAGGGTGCCGTGATGCCATACTTTACAAGGGTTCCAGCATTTTGCCCGTAGGCGTGACAGGGGCGGAAGGCAATTTCCAGGATGGGGACATTATTTCTGTATTATTTGATGGCAAAGAATTTGCCAGGGGTATCACACATTTCAGCCGCAGTGAAGTAGAAAAGATAGGCAAAAAACACACATCGGAAATTAATAAAGCATTGGGCTATGAAGCCCCATATGATACGGTAATCCACAGAGATAATTTATTGGTTCTTCACTAGGAAGGAGCGAATGAAATGAATGCGGAAGAATTGATTCAAGCAGCTAAATTGGCTCGGCAGGCCTCAGTAAAATTGTCACTTCTTTCCGGAGAAGAAAAAAATCAAATCCTTCAAACCTTCCATGATGCACTCATAAGCAAACAAGATTTCTTGCTGGAGGCCAATAAAAAGGACTTGGCAAATGCGAAAAAAGACGGTTTAAGTGAATCGATGACGGAACGACTCACATTAAATTCGACGCGCATTGTAGACATGGCTGAGGGCGTGAGACAGCTTATTGATCTTCCGGATCCATGCGGACAAACGTTAGCCAGATGGACATTGGATAACGGATTGAAAATTATCCGTACCTCCGTTCCTTTTGGCGTAGTTGCCATTGTATATGAATCTAGACCCAATGTAACAGTAGATGCAGCGGCTCTTTGCTTGAAAAGCGGCAATGCCTGCCTGTTGCGCGGCGGCAAGGAAGCGCATTTTACCAATGAAGCCATAACAGCACTTTTGCATGAAGTGCTGCAGATTGCAGAGATTGAACCTTCTGCCGTAACCAGCATTCTAGATCCGAACCGGGAACTTGTGAAAACGTTGCTTTCGCTACGCGGACTTGTGGATTTGGCGATTCCCCGCGGTGGGGCCGGACTGATTCGTTTTGTTATGGAAAACAGTTCCATTCCGGTTATTGAAACAGGTAGCGGAATTTGCCACACATATGTAGATAAAGAAGCCGACCTTGATAAAGCGCTTCCTATCATTATCAATGCCAAAACCCAACGCCCCTCTGTATGCAACGCAATGGAAACGCTTCTCATTCACAAAGAAGTGGACAAGGGCTGGATCACAAAGGCGATGCAAATTCTTAGCGGTATGGGCGTGGAAATCCGCGGTGATGTTTCTATTCGGGCGCTTTATCTTGATGCCGCCCCTGCAGAAGAAGCCGACTGGAGCACCGAATATAATGCACTGGTCTTATCCGTAGCTATGGTTGATTCGGCAGAAGCGGCGATTGCTCACATAAATACCTATGGTACGAGCCATTCAGAATGCATCGTATCTGAAAATAAGGAAACCATCAAGCGCTTTATGAACTGCATTGATGCCGCATGTGTTTATGCCAATGCGTCCACACGCTTTACCGATGGCTTTGAATTTGGTTTTGGCGCAGAAATTGGTATCAGTACCCAGAAATTACATGTAAGGGGACCGGTGGGTCTACCTCCGCTTGTATCCTATAAATATAAAATTTTTGGAACCGGACAAATAAGGGAATGAATCTGGCTCCGCATAAAACCGGAAAACGGCGTATGATATGGCGGGAAAAGGCATACTGGTGGTGGTATTACCACACAAAAACAGAAAAGGGCCGATTTGAAATTTACCATTTTTTAGAATGGCTCATTTGTATGGCCCTATGTATCGCGTGTATGGAAGTGATTTTGCTATGGTTCGACGTATAGGTGTGTTTGGCGGATCATTTAATCCCATTCATATTGGGCATCTGATTATCGCAGAAGCGGCATGGCAGGAATTTTCATTGGAAAAAATACTTTTCGTGCCCACGGCAGATACCCCCAATAAAGCCATGCATCATATTGATAAATATATGCGATTCCACATGGTTGCGCTGGCAACGGCGGGCAATTCGCACTTTGTGATGTCGTCCATTGAACTGGAACGGGAAGGGCCTTCCTACACTGTAGATACCATACGTTTGCTGAAGCAGAACGCTTCACCGGATACAGAATTCTACTTTATCGCTGGTACCGATGCCGTTGCAAATTTACCAACTTGGAAATATAATAAAGAACTGCTGGAATCCTGTCATTTTATCTGTGCAAGTCGGCCGGGGGACATTGAAAGGGTTCATGAGGCCATTCGTTATTTTGGCCCTCTAGGTAAGGAAAAAATTCATTTTCTGAATACGCCAGAGCTTGAAATTTCATCTACTATTCTGCGCCGTCTTATCAGTAAAAATCGCTCTGTTCGATACATGATCCCAGACGCAGTAATCGCTTATATAAAAAAAGAAAATCTGTACAAGGAGAATGAATGATACAACTTCTTCAACTAAAAAAAGAATTAAAAAATCTGCTTTCTGAAAAGCGGTTTCATCATACCGAAGGGGTTGCTTCTTCCGCAAAATGGCTGGCAAAAAAATATGGAGCAAATCCAAAGCAGGCTGAGCTCGCTGGATGGGTGCATGACTGTGCCAAGGAAATGAGCCTTTCTGATATGCAAAAACTCATACGGAAGGCAAACATGGATGTGGATGAGCCCGTTTGGCACAGCCGGGCACTGCTTCATGGACCGGCTGGCAGTGCCTATGCGCAAATGCATTTCGGTATTGAAAATGTCGATGTTTTAAACGCGGTTTTTTTCCACACCACGGGAAAACCAGACATGAGCCTTTTGGAAAAAGTGGTTTTTCTTGCTGATTATATTGAACCTTCCAGAAGCTTTCCAGGTGTGGATGCCTTGAGAGACCTTGCCCATAAGGATTTAACAGAAGCACTGATTGCCGCCTATGACTTCACAATCGGACATTTAGCAGAAGAACATGCCTATATTTATGACTTGACACTGGCAGGGAGAAACTACTTGGTGCTTTCTCAAATTAAATACCATGAAAAAGACGCGAATTAAATATAAGAAATTATTGATTTTCCTTATCTCGGTTCTTTGTATAGTCGGAGGCATCCTGCTTGCAGTGTTTGTGGGATTCCATTGGCTTCGCATATCATCGGAAAACGCAGCTGGAACCAGCACACAATCCGAAGCACAATATTATCTGTTCATAGGAATGAATGCAGAAACAAACATTCCGCAAGCAGACAGCTTGCTCCTCATATCCATCAATCAGCGTCAGCAGCTTCTGTATGCCATTTCTTTTCCTGGGAATACTAAAATCAGCAGAAATGATGAACCATTGCTGCTGTTGCGCGATGCATTCACCGATGGAAGCCCGGAAAAAACCGTGAGTGCAGTGGAAAATATATTGCATATTCGCGTAGACCGATACGCCGTTTTTGATAATACCAGCTTTTCTGCATTAATAGATCATTTTAACGGTGTTGACTTATACGTAGAAAAGGATATGCGCCATATGGATGAAGCCGGCAATGTGGATATTTCCCTGCGACAGGGCATTCAGACGTTAAACGGTCAGAAATCCTATGAATACCTTCGGTACATTGACCAAGAAGAGGAGGAAATTGGGCGTATTCAGAGGGAAGAACGATTCTTCAAAGCCCTTCTCTTGCAAAACCAAAAATCTTTGCGCTTGTATAGTTGGGGAATGGCCAAGCAATATTGGAATGCCCTTGATACAAACATTTCTAATATTGAAGCCGCATCGCTTGTATATACCGTGATGGGGTTCCCTGCGGAAAATTATCATTTTGCCATTCTGCCGGGGGAATTTAGAACGTACTTAGAGCAAAAGGTTTGGGAAATTAACCCCATTGAAATTCAAAAAGTGATTGGCCCTATCGTGAATCAGCAAGGAGGACAACAATGACTTCAGATCAGAAGCTGGATATTATTTGCAAGGCAATCTCAAGCAAAAAAGGCGTACAAATCCGAATTTTAACGGTGGCGGAGTTAACGTCAATTGCCGATTATTTTGTTCTTTCTACGGTGCGAAATCCAAAGCAGGCACAGGCTGCAGCAGAAGAAGTAGAAACAAAAATGAAGGAATCAGGGGAATATCCTCTTCGCTTGGAAGGTATGCGCGAGGGGAATTGGGTGTTGTTGGATTTTAGCGATATTATTGTTCATATCTTTACCGATGAAGAAAGGCGCAGATATGAATTGGATCAGCTCTGGGGCGAAGCACCGGTTATAGAGTATCATGACCATGCAGAAGATTCTGAGGCAGTGCATGAATGAAAAAATAAACTCGCTCAAATGGAAAGAGAATTCCTTTGTGACCATGACCGTTGCCCGAGTAGCTGCTTTCGGGGTATTTTTGGATGCGAAAACAGGTCATTCGGAGGATGACATTTTACTTCATAAAAACCAACAGACGGAACCCCTGAAAGCAGGCGATTCCGTCACGGTCTTTCTTTATCATGATCCTCATCACCGGTTGACTGCCAGCATGCGGCTGCCTCAAATTCCACTTGGTGGGATTGGCTACGCAGAGGTGCTGCTGACCACCCGTTTTGGCGCCTTTGTGGACATAGGAACGGAGCGCGGCATTTTCCTTCCTCATACGGAAACCATTGGCAGAGTAAAGACAGGCCAGAAAATTTGGGTCCGCCTCTATGAAGATAAAACAGGAAGACTGGCCGTATCCATGCATGTGGACGCCGCCATGCGGAGCATCGCTCGTCCCGCCCGGGGGATTAAGGTAGGCAGAAAAATAACCGGCACCGTCTATAATATCACTGACGAGGGGGCATTTATCATTACTCGTGAAAAATGGATTGCCTTCTTATATCGGCAGGATATGCCGACCAATATAATGATGGGGCAGGAGGTATCCGGCCGCGTCACCTTTATTCGAGATGACGGCCGTCTGAATATATCTCTGCGTCCTGTCAAAGAAGCGGCTATAGCAATGGATGCCAATGCTATTTTGCGATACATGGAGCGCCATCAGAATGAAATGCCATTTAATGATCTGAGTGATCCCGATGAAATTAGGCTTCAATTCGGTATCAGCAAAGCGGCTTTCAAACGTGCCGTAGGACATTTGCTGAAAGAGGGGAAAATAGGATTGGGGCAATCCGGCCACTATCGTATAAATAGTTAAGTAGTAAGCCTTCAAAACATTCGTACCATTCAAACATAAAAAGTGTTGTGATGATTCTGCCTCTGCCAAGGGGAATAATTCACAGCACTTTTTATTGAATTTATTTTTTTGTATTAAACATCATGCTGATGGGGTTATTTATAAACAAATCGCCCTCATTGATATAGCGCCGTACCATTTCTACGGAGCGATGGCGTGTTTGTTTCATGATAAGCCGTTCTTCAAGGCCAGAAAGGGCAGCGGATGTGGCGAATCCATGCCGAAGGCTATGCGCTCCATATAACTCAGGATTTAATCCGATCATTTTTGTGTACTTTTTTATGAGAAGATTAATGCTTTTATCACTGAGTCTGTGGGAAGAGGGGAGGCCGTTTTTGAGAAACCTTCTGAACAACGGTCCTGTCGTTATGTTTGCTGCACTGAGCCAAGCCTTAACGGCCCGGACGGCGCACAAATTCTCATTGCTGATGTAGGGAATACCGACCTGCTGCCCAACAGATGTTTGATCTGTTTTAGAATGAACAACGGTCACAATCATTCCCTGTGGGAAAAAAGATATGTCTTTCATATCGAGCCCGGAAATTTCACTTCTGCGAAAGGCCCCCATAAAGCCAAGGAGAAGAAGGGCCCGATCCCGAATATCAGACAATTTGGTCAAATTCATTAACGAAATAATTTTTTCAATCTCATCAATGTAAATGGGGGTTTTCCCTTTTTGGGCAACCCCTTTTTGCCGACTAAGGCCGGACAGTGCTTCTCGTACCATCCAATCACGGCAGGGGTTTGTTTCCGATAATCCGGCTGAATTGTAGTTTTCTGAAATCGCACTGATACGGCGACGGATAGTTGAAATCGTCGCAAAATCGGCCAAATCGTTGATGTAATTTATAATCGTTGCTACCTGTGCCGGGAATGGATTTTCATGATGAAAATTACACCAGTCGCAGAAATCCGCCCAATCGGATTGATAAGCATTGATGGTATTTTCTGCTTTGGTTCCTGATATAGAATGCAGGCTTTTATCAGAAAGCTGGCTGTTTTCCCGTTTTAAATGTTCCTTTTTAATGTAAAACGTAGTATTTTCCTTCATATAATGCCTCAATAGTTATTTTTTACATCATCAATCGAACGAAAAGGACCCAAAAAATAAAGCCGATTAGTTCCGATAACATTAAATTATCGGAACTAATCGGCTTTATTTTACCTTACCCATTGGATTTTTTCAAGAAACACAGAAAATCCAAAAACCGTACCTTTTAAAAATTATAAAATAGAGGGATAATCCAAAAGATCTTTTAAAAGGAAATACATTCAAAGTGTACATGAGACTCGCTCTTTAGTGTTGTTCCTTTTTAAAGGCATACAATTTTTTAGTTACTCGATTAACCTCATAATCGAGTTTTTCCTTGTCTATGGTCAGTAATTCTTTGTGCCGCATGAGAACTTGTCCATTGACGATAACCGTATCCACGTCCATGGAATTTCCTGCATAAACAGCTAAGGAAATATCATTAAAGCGCGGCTTCCAATGCCACTCTTCCCTGTTTATAAGGATAATATCTGCCAAGTACCCCTTTTTCAGTTCTCCCAGATCATGATAGCCCAAGCATTTTGCGCCCTCTTTTGTTCCCATCTCCAGCGCTTCTTCCGCTTTAATGGCAAAGGGATCAAGAAGCGCAGCTTTATGAATAAGCGCCGCTAGACGCATTTCAGCAAACATGTCCAATTTGTTATTGCTGGATGCCCCATCCGTACCAAGTCCTACAGTTATCCCTGCTTTTCTCATTTTGGTAACCGGAGCAATACCAGAAGCCAGTTTTAAATTGCTTCCCGGATTATGAGCAACACATACATGTTTATTTGCCATGATTTCAATATCTTCATCTGTAACATGCACGCAATGGGCCGCAAGGGTTGGCACATCAAAGAGACCGATCCGATCCATCAGTGCAATGGGGGTCATTCCAAATTTTTTCTGACAGGTTTCAATCTCCCCTTTGGTCTCAGATAAATGGATATGAACAGGAATATCATGTACTTCCGCCGTATCGCGCACCTTTTTCAGATAGTCAGGTGGGCAGGTATAGGGTGCATGAGGCCCGAGCATGACGCGTATGCGTCCGTTGGCGGCATTATTCCATTCATTATATAACTGCACATTTTCTTCCAGTGCTTTGTTCCCATTGGGAGTCACGCCAGCAAGTCCTCTTGCAATGTTACCCCGAATGCCTGCTGCTTCAGCGGCCTTAGCACAGGAATTCATAAACATATACATGTCACAAAACGAAGTGGTACCTCCTCGAATCATTTCCGCAAAAGCAAGCATGCTTCCCCAGTACACAATATCATCGTCCAAATGTGCTTCTGCTGGCCAAATCATATTCTGCAACCAATCCATAAGAGCCAAATCATCGGCATAGCTACGAAACAGTGTCATTGCTACATGTGTATGCGTATTAACCAATCCAGGCAGTGCAAGCATATTGGCTCCATCAATAGAAACGTCAGCCATGCCTGGCTCGGGGCATTCAGGAAAGTCAAGGATACGCTGTCCATCAATGAGAATATTTTGCCCATCTTTCACTTGTCCATCACAATACGCCGATACATTGGAAATTAACGTTTTCATGCCGCTCCCCCCTTTCATTCTTGATTTAAATAGGCTTGCTGCTCCGGAGTCAATACATCAATATCATACCCCATGGAATGCAGTTTTATTTTCGCGATTCTAAGATCCAATTCTCTTGGAAGCAGATATAGTTTTGGCTGAAGCTTTCCTGCATTTTCCAATAAATAGGCAGCAGCAAGGACCTGCATAGCAAAAGAAAGATCCATAATTTCTGCTGGGTGACCGTCTGCGGAGGCTAAGTTCACGAGTCGGCCTTCAGCCATAAGATACACGGTTTTTCCATTTGGCAACAGGTATCCTTCAATATTTTTACGTGCTTCAAAATGAGACACGCAAATGCGATCCAAATCCTTTTTGCTTACTTCCACATCAAAGTGTCCTGCATTAGCGCAGATGGCACCATTTTTCATTTTTAAAAAGTGTTTTTCCACAATGACATTGATATCCCCTGTAACAGTAAGGAAAATATCCCCCACCGCTGCCGCCTTATCCATGGGCATGACGTCAAATCCATCAAAAACAGCTTCTATCGCTTTGATAGGATCCACTTCCGTGATAATTACATGCGCACCAAGGCCTTTGGCCCGCATAGCGCAGCCCTTGCCGCACCATCCATATCCAGCAATGACAACGGTTTTACCGGTTACGGTAAGATTAGTACTACGAATAATTCCATCCCATGCAGACTGACCGGTACCATATCTATTGTCAAACAAGTACTTGCAGTACGAATCGTTTACTGCAATCATAGGAAATAAAAGTCGCCCATTTTTCTCAAGATTTTTTAACCGCTGAACACCCGTTGTCGTTTCTTCCGCCCCGCCGATGAGACGCTCTCTCGCATCCGGACGCTGTGTGTGTAAAAGACTGACTAAATCACCGCCATCATCAATAATGATATGTGGCTTATAATCCAGCGCTTTATTTAAGAATTGGAAATATTCTTCATTGGTGCATCCATGGATGGCATACACGGTGACGCCCTGCTGTACAAGTGCTGCGGCGATGGGATCCTGCGTAGATAAGGGGTTGCTTCCCGTTACAACAACATCAGCTCCGGCCGCCTGCAGGGTCAATGCCAAGTAGGCCGTTTTCGCCTCCAGGTGAATTGACATGATAATCGTTTTTCCTTCAAACAATTTGTTTTTCACAAGATCTTTGCGAAGGCTGTTCAGGGCAGGCATAAAATTCTCAACCCAGTGAATGCGCTGCATTCCTTCGTTAGCAAGCGTACCGTCCCGAATGATGGAATCACTTTTCATGGAATAAGCTCCTTTCATACTGTGCAATATGTTCTGAATAGGGAGCCGTTATAACTCCTTTTTCTGTGATAATACCTCGTATAAGACTTGCCGGCGTGACGTCAAAGGCAGGATTATATACAGGAACATTTTCAGGTGCGGTATATACGCCGCCGAATTGCCGTACTTCATCGGCATTCCGCTCTTCAATGACAATATCTGCCCCGCTTTGAATTGAAAAATCAAAAGTGGAAAACGGAGCTGCCACGTAGAAAGGAATGTGATGGTAAGCCGCCAGTACAGCCAGTCCATATGTTCCGATTTTATTGGCCATATCCCCATTGGCAGCAATGCGATCCGCCCCCACTATGACTGCATCAATCTGCTTATCACGCATAACGGCAGCTGACATCAGATCCGTAATCAGACAGCAGGAAATATGATTTTCAATCAGCTCAACGGCGGTTAATCTTGCCCCTTGAAGAAGCGGCCGGGTTTCATCCGCATATACACAGGCCAATTGATTTCGTTCGGCAAGAACAGTCAAAATGCCAAAAGCCGTGCCTATTCCCGCGGTGGCAAGTGCGCCCGTATTGCAGTGCGTCAGAATACGGAGATTCGAGCGGCCGGAAAACAGATCCGCGCCATTCCTTCCTATGCAGCGGCAGGTCTCCACATCGGCCATTTCAATAGCCTTTGCTTTAGAAAGTAAGCATTCCTCCATGTGATCCGGTGTCGATTGTACAAACAAGTCCTCCATTTGTTGCACGGCCCAGGATAAATTCACTGCTGTGGGTCGAGCATTTTCTATAAATCGGCAGGCCTCATGAAAACCAGTGGCCACATCGCTCCAAGCGGCCTTTTGTTTGGATTCACGAAAGGCAAGAACACAGGCATAGGCGGCCGCCACACCAATTGCTGGTGCCCCACGTACAGTTAGACTCCGGATGGCTTCTGCCACCGTTCGAAAATCATGGCATTCTATGTAAGAAATCTTCGTCGGCAGCTTTGTCTGGTCTAACAGATAGAGGCAATTATTTTTCCAGTACAAAGAACGAAGGTGTGTATTCATAAATGAAATCCTCCGAATGACTTGGCTGCATAATGGCAGGAACAGTCTGTATCCGGGTCATAGGCGACCGATAAGATGGAAATAATTTTGCGGAAACTCTCAATGTTCTGATTCATACAATCAATGACTTCTTTATGTGTCAGTTCAGTAGGAGAAATTCCTGCTGCGAAATTGGTGACCATAGATATGGTAGCATAGCAAATCTCCGCTTCTCTTGCAAGCTGGCATTCTGGAACATTTGTCATGCCGACCACGTCCGCCCCCCATTGACGAAACGCATGGATCTCCGCCGGCGTTTCAAAACGTGGTCCCTCTGTGCATATATATGTACCTTTGGGATGAATGGATATATTAGCCTCTTTCCCCGCTTGAAGTATGGCCTTTCGAAGCGTTTCGCAGTATGGGTGGGTCATATCCAAGTGTGCCACGCTGTACCGTTCCCCGTCAAAAAAAGTACCTATTCTCGACTTAGTCATATCTATAAATTGATCCACCAATACAAGGTCTCCCGGCTTGTACTCTGAATTCAGAGACCCTACTGCGGTAGTAGACACCACTGCCCCTACTTCAAGCAATTTCAGGGCATATATGTTTGCGCGGTAATTAATTGTATGCGGCGGAATGGTGTGATGCACACCGTGTCGGGCTAAAAAAATAATTTCTTTGTCCTTGTAAAATCCCGATTCATAGCTCGCTGTTCCATAGGGCGTCTCGATGGTATGCGTATTCACATCGTGAAGAATGCCTGGATCATAAACGCCTGTTCCACCAATAAATGCCAATTTGGCGCTCATATTAATGAACCTCCCTTTCCTCCTGAAACCATTTCTTCAATACCTCTCTGCTGATTTGATATTTTTTCCCACAGTAATGACATGCAAACTCCGTAAAAGGATCTTCAAGCAGGGATTCTCTGTCAGTGCTGGGAAGCCGCAAAAGAGCAGATCGGATTCGTTCTTCTGAGCAGGAGCATTGAAATGTAAGGGGAAATTCTTTGAGAAGCTCAAAATGCCCCTTTTCGATAAGTGCTGTTAGTGATGAGACTGCCGAAGAGAATTCTGTCTCCCGTAAGTTTTTATCATTATGGAATAAGTCATCAAAGGATTGGCGATTTCCCAAGGGTAAAAGTTGGGCTAAATATCCCCCGGAACGTACGGTCTGTTTTTCCAAATCGGCATGATAATACAAAAATACCGCAGAATGGGTTTGCTCCGACAGAGTGAGATACTCTGTGAGACTGTCTGCCATATCCCCTCCGCTCAATCGGATAGTGCTGGTATAAGGCATCTTTAAAAGAGAATAGCGAGTCACATAAAGCAGTCCATTTTCATTTATGAGTTTTGCTTCATTTGGATAGGTATATGGTATCCCTTCCCCATTTTGGGGATTATCCATATATCCGCGAACAAAATGTCCGTCATACGCATCCGCAAAAATATTTCCCAAGGGGCTGCCCGTTACCCATTTAAATGAAACCCCTTCGTGGTTCTTAAAATCGTTGGCAAGAATCGCCGCACCCGTCATTGCCTTGGATAAGATGGCGGCTGAAACCGGCGGCAGCTGATGGATGTCCATTACTTCGGCCGATGCGCTAGATGTGTCCGCCACAGTCAGCCGAATTCCATCATAGTTTAAATAATGGCGAATATAGTTAGCTTCCAAAACCAGGACCTCTCTTTGTTCTGTTTAGAGAAAGCCCACAACCAGTGTGGGCTTTCATTTTTAGCAACGAAGGGCAGCGATGGCACCTCGTCTGTCTTTTTGTGCAAATACGGAGGAACCTGCCACAAGAATATCCGCACCGGCGTCCTTCAATGCCGCTGCATTTTCCGGATTGACGCCCCCATCCACTTCAATTTTCAATGTCGGGCAGTTTCTTTCCTCTGAAAACCTGCGCAGCCTTCTGATTTTATTAATGGAGTAGGGTATAAATTTTTGGCCGCCAAACCCGGGATTCACAGACATGATCAATACAAAATCCAAACTGGGCAAAAGATCTTCCACCATCATAATAGAAGTGCCCGGATTCAAGGCCATACCTGCCTGCATCCCTCTTTTTTTTATTTCCTGAACCAATCGGTCATGATGCGTCACTGCTTCCGCATGAAAGGATATCATCTGAACATCTGCATGGGCTAATTCTTCAATATACAGTTCCGGATGGTATGTCATCAGGTGTACATCAAAAGGAATTTTCGCCAAAGGCCGAATCGCCTTAATGACAGGAACACCAAAGGTGAGATTGGGTACAAAATGGCCATCCATCACGTCCAGATGGAGTAAATCCGCTCCACCCTGTTCTACCCCCTGTACTTCCTCCGCAAGGTGTGCAAAATCAGCAGCTAATAACGATGGTGCTATTTGCATAAGTCACTCCTTCTGTCAATATTTAGACCTGTTTTCCTTCAATTCAGCCAAAGCCTGACAATAAGATTGATAGCGAAACTGTTGAATCTCTCCTTTTGTTACGGCATCTCTTATGGCACACTCAGGCTCATTGATATGTCGGCAGTCTGTAAACCGGCAATTCCCAATGAAAGGAATAAAATCAGGAAACAAACCATCCAAATGCTCTGGGGGGATATTATTCAATTCCAATGACGTAAAACCAGGGGTATCCATTAAGAAGAATCGTCCTCCGTCACAAGGAATTATTTCTGCATGCCGGGTTGTATTTTTCCCTCTCCCTGTTCTTGTGCTGACATTGCCCGATTCAAGAATTTCTTTTCCTAAAATGCGATTGATCAGGCTACTTTTTCCCGCACCGGAGGGCCCGGAAAAGGCAATAATGTGGCCATGAAATGACGAAGACAATTGTTCCAATCCCGCACCATTTATCGTGGATGTACAGACGACGGAATACCCTGCTTTCTCATACATCCTGCGCAGCGTTTCCGTCTTTTTCGGGTCAAGATCTATTTTATTAAAACAAAGCATCACCGCAATTCTCATGGATTCTGCCATCAAAATCATTTTATCCAAAACATGTACATTGACATCGGGGCTACATACCGCTGACGTTAGGATAAGCAGATCTATATTGGCCACCAAAGGCCTGTGCAAGACGGACTTTCGCGGATACACTCTCGTTATCATGGCGTCCTGAGATGCCGCAGGAATTTCATATTCAACCTCGTCTCCCACAAGGACATTGGTGGCTCGTTTTAATTTTCCTCTTGACCGACACAAATGCAGCTTTCCAGATTCTCCCAAAATGGAAAAGTAACCATTTTGATTTTTGATGATTCGGCCTTTCATTACAACTCCCGATCCTGGATTACCGAATTATCAACCAAAACCTGAACCCGCACCTTACCAACGCCGGAAACATCTCGTGCAATGACTGCCCCGGGTTCTGCTTTGCTGCTGTAAACGACATGACGACCTTCATCATCCATAACGACAATGTCCACCTGTCTGGCCTTTCCTTCTCTGGGGATGGAAATGTTTACGGTTCCATGCTTTTCTGAGGTGGAATCATTCTTCCTGGAAGTATTTCCTTTTTCGACAACCAAATCTACTCTGCCGGCTCTCACTATGCTGCCTGCGACCGGATTTTGTTCCACCACCACATTTGTGGACTCTTCTGCCTTCAGTCTCCTATCACGACTGATCACCTCGCCCACTATTAAACGTGCTGATTCTAACGTTTTTTGTGCTTCTTCCAGTGTCATTCCAACCACATTGGGTGCAATTTCCTGTTTTTCGTTAATTTGTACGTTAATAGCAGTTCCTTTAGATGCATCACTTCCCGCCGCAGGAGTCTGTGAAATGACCACATCGGAAGGCATATTGCTGTCATTGCCTTTCTCCACCGCACCCAACTTAAGATTCATGCGGTCAATCCATTCCTGCGCCTGCTCCAATGTCATGCCTCTGAGTTCAGGAACCTGAATAACGCCACCGCCTTTGCTTACGGTCAGATGAATGATCCTCTGCTCTTTTACATTCATTCCAGCCTGTGGAGTCTGTGAAATGACCTCACCTGCCGGCACAGTATCACTTGATAGTTCGTCAATGGAAACTCTCAGATTTTCATTTTTCAGAGCTGCTTCCGCTGATGCGGCAGACTGGCCAACAACATCCGGAACAATAATATTTTTGGCACTCCAGAAGTTGCCAAAGCTTAAAAACGCCCATACAAAAGCGATAAGGAATAACAAAATAGTTGCTATCCATATATATTTTTGCGGAAGGTGCGTAATAATATGCGCAAAGTACTGCTCCCGTTTTTCCTTTGGTTTCTCTAGCCTCTTAGACCGGGCAACGGTTGATTTAGGTACCGCAGCAAAGTCCGGCTGCGCCGGTTTATATATAGACGTAGTAAATCCTTGGGCAATTTTTAATTCGGATATAAAATCAGAGATGGAGTCATTCCTTTTGGCGGGATCTCGCTGCAAGGCGGTCAGGATGCACTCTTCCAGCATTGGTGAAATGGCCGGATTGAATTTCGTCGGTCTGGGAATATCGTTTTGGATATGTTTCAGTGCAATGCTTACGGCGGTATCACCATCAAAAGGAAGATGATGAGTCAGCATTTCATAAAGAACGATGCCCAATGAGTAAATGTCCGTTTTTTCGGTGACCTGATCTCCCGCTGCTTGCTCCGGTGACAGATAGTGCACGGAACCAAGTATGGATTCCCGGTCCATAATGGTAGAAGAATTAATTATGCGGGCTATTCCAAAATCGGTTACTTTTACTTTGCCTGCATCGGTAAGCAGGATATTGTGCGGCTTAATATCGCAATGAATGATTCCGTTTCTATGCGCTTCTTCCAGTGCGCTACCAATTTCTATAGCGATTTTTACGGCCGTATCTATAGGAATGTTGGAGTGGGTCTGAATATATTCCTTTAGGGTTATCCCCTCCACATATTCCATGACAATGTAATATACATCCTGATCCCGTCCCACATCATAGATTCCCACAATATTGGGATGACTCAACCTGCCAGCAGACTGGGCTTCATGCCGAAAACGAATAACAAAATCGTTATCCTTCGCAAAATTGCTATGAAGAATTTTTACTGCTACGACTCGATCAAGTATTATGTCTTTTGCCATGTAGACATCCGCCATGCCGCCAGCGCCAATTTTTCTGACGAGCTGATAACGGTCATCAAGTAAATTTCCAGTCATGATTGAGCTCCATTATTTCAGATGATCAGGTGTGAATTGAATAAAAATTAATGAAATATTGTCACTGGCCCCCATCTTGTACACTGCTTGTAAAAGAGCGTTGGAACAATCCTGAAGCGCTTCTTCTCCTCTGCCGCAATGAGAAAGTGCGTATGCAATAACGTCGTCATTCACCATCATGCTCAATCCATCGGAACAAATGAGGAACAGTTCAGAAGTGCCCAGTTCTATCATTCCTGTATCAACATCCAATGCGGTCTGGACCCCCACTGCGCGGGTAAGTTCATTTTTTCTCGGATGGGTATGCATTTCCTTTCGTGACAGTTTCCCTTCCTCTACCAGCTTCATGACAAAGGAGTGATCCCTAGTCACCTGCATAAGCGTCCCGTTCTTCCAAGCATATAAACGGCTGTCTCCAACATGGGCCCAAAACAAACGGTTATCCTGTATAGCGGCTAACGTCAAGGTGGTACCCATATCCGGAAACGCTCCTTCGGTTACCTTGAGGTAAAGAATTGCACGATTAGCACACAAAATTGCATCCTGAACGATTTGCTGCGAATAGGCTCCGGATTGGCTGCTTAAAAATTCTTTGACTGCATTGACCGCCGCTCGGCTTGCCAATTGGCCACCTTCATATCCACCCATTCCATCTGCCAGGATGAAAAAGGTATCGCCAACAAAAACACAATCTTCATTGGCCGGTCGGACCAAACCCGTTTCAGATATTCCATAGCTGTTGATCATGTGTTATCTCCACTACCTGGCTGCAATGGGGCAGACCGAAAAAATAATCATCCAACACAGCGAAATTCAGACATTTTAATTATACTACACACGCCATTGAAAAGAAAAACCAGACATCCATTCCTGTCATTCGGACAGAAAAAAGCCCTTATTCAAAAGGCTTTTCCGAAATAATGTGTCCCTTTCCATTCAAGTAACGACGCTTCAGCTGTCCGCATGCTGCCTGAATTTCATCACCCATTTGCCGGCGGACAGTTGCACTTTTCCCGTGTTTTTCCAGAACCTGCTGAAAATGTTTCGTCTGCTCCGGAGACGGTGGAAAAAGATGAATGTGCTCCGTCCCATTTACGGGAATTAAATTAAAATGGCATGGCAGTCTGCCCACAAGACAGCATAGCTCTTCTGCATGCTTTTCTTCAGCATTGATTCCCTGAATCAGAATATATTCAAACGTCACGCGCCGTCCGGTGACAGTGAAATAAAATCTGGCAGCTTCAATCAGTTTTTGAATAGGATACTGCCGGCTTGCCGGAAGTATGCGATTGCGAATTTCATCGTTAGGCGCATGAAGAGAGATGGCCAATGTAATTGGCAGCCCCTCATCAGCCAGTCGATAAATGGCAGGGATCAGTCCGCAAGTGGAAAGCGTCATATTCCTATAGGACAAATTTAAGCAATCCTTATTGTGACAAAGCCGCATGAAAGAAAGGACATTCTCGAAATTGGCAAGTGGTTCCCCGCTGCCCATTAAAACAATGGAATGAACGGGAATATCATAGAGCTCACGAAATGCGTAAACCTGAGCCAACATTTCCCCTGCCGATACATTTCTTTTTAAACCGTTTTGCGTTGACGCACAAAAAATACAGCCCATAGCACAACCTACCTGGCTGGATATACAAATAGAATAGCCATAATCATGATGCATGCCAACAGTCTCAACAAGCGCGCCATCCGCCAGTCGGATAAGGAGTTTTACCGTATCCTTATTAGAAGACCATTGTTCCAATATGACTTCAGGCTTCTCTACTTCGGCCCGTTCCAAAAGCCTGTCTCTCATAGAGACAGGAAATTGTGTCATTTGCGCAAAATCATACACATATCGTTTGTACAAATAATCATGAAGCTGTTTTGCGCGAAATTTAGGAAACCCTTCGCTGCGCATAAAAGATTCTGTCTCTTCTAGCGAATGTCCCCAAGCATTCCATTTCATAGCTCTCTCCTTTTTAGCTTTGCCGCAAAAAAGCCATCACAGTCATATACGTCAGGCCAAAGTGTACACCACCCTGTCTTCCCGTCAAAACCGGGCAATTGAAATGGGACCAGGGAAAAATCTGAATGACGGGAAAGGAAGTCTTCAATTACATTTTCATTTTCTTCTCTGTTCAGTGTACAAGTACTGTAAACCAAAAATCCACCCCGTCGGACATAGAAAGAAGCACAGTGTAGCATTTGCTCTTGCACGGACGGGAAAGAAGACAAATCAGATTCTTTCCTTCGCCAGCGTAATTCTGTTTTCCGCCGCAATACGCCAAGCCCGGAGCAGGGAGCATCCAAGAGCACGCGGTCATATTGTTCAAATGCCGATGGATGCAACGCAGAAGCATCCTGTACAGCGGCCTGAATGCTTGTTATGCCCAACCGCCGGCTGTTTTCCTGAATCAGGCGAATTTTGTGTGAATACATATCCCAAGCATCAATCCTGCCACTGTCAGCCATCATCGCGGCCAGATATGTGGTCTTACTACCTGGGGCCGCGCACATATCAAGAACATTATCCCCTTTTTCCGGAGCTAAAAGAAGGGCGGGAAACATGGAGGCACGATTTTGCACATACGCATATCCTTTTTTCATCAGGTCTGATTGAAAAAAAGGACCCGGTACGGCTAGTGATATGCCTTCTGGAAAAAAGGGAATCATACTTGGTTTACACCCCAACGTTTCCAACTTTTCCATCAGGTCCTGTGTGGTAGTGCGAATTGTATTGCAACGTATATCCAAAGGAGCAATGGTATTAAATGCTGCCAGCACTGCACAGGTTTTTTCTTTTCCCCATTCATTCATCCAGCGCCGGATCAGCCATTCCGGTTCATTGTAAACAAGAGATTCATGAAGAACAGCCCCTTCCTTTACCGGCGGAATGGCAAACCCTTCTTTCTGTCGAAGATATCCACGCAGTACGGCATTGATAAATCCGACACCACCTTTGTGAGTCACTTTTTTGGCGATTTTCACCGTCTCATTAACGGCGGCAGATTCCGGAACCGAGGATAAGAAAATCAGCTGATAAAGCCCAAGGCATCCAAGAATTCGTATGGGGCTGTCTATCTTCTCCAAGGGCTTTCGGCTCAATTTTTCAAAAACCCATAGCAAGTAATTATATCGACGGCAAACGCCATATACAAGCTCCGTCAGAAAACGCCGTTCTTCCCCATTCCATTCATAATGGCTCAGAATCTGCTGCATCGTCAAATTAGCGTAGGCTTCTTTTTCAAAGATTTTAAATAATCCCTCATATGCTGCTTGCCGGGCCGATATTACTTTTTTATTTCCCAAAGACATCATGTATCTTTACCTGGTAACCATGAATGAAATCAGAAGCGGCCATCTGCCTGTGATTTTCCGGCTGTAACCGGGTTATACAAAGCAATCCTCCGCCGGTCTGAACCCAAAGCATGTCTCGGTCCAACGAAACAATTTCTCCCGGCTTCCCCGCAGCATCACAGGAAGGCAGCAGGGCAGTACTGTGTATTTTAATTCGTTTGCCTTTATAAAAAGTATATGTTCCCGGATTGGGATACATTCCGCGTACCAATGCATGAATTTCATTGGCATCCTTTTCCCAATTAATGTAGCCCATTTCCTTCGTCAGCTTATGGGCATAGGTCGCCTCTGAATCATTTTGCGGCACAGCTTGAGAAAGTGCTTCCGGAAGAAGCGGCAAAAGGTTGATCAATTCCTTCGCTCCAATACTTGCCAAACTATTCATCAGTTCTTCGGTTGTCGTATTCAATGTGAGGGAAACACGTACCTGCCGAATCATATTCCCTGTATCCATGCCATCATCTACCTGCATCAAGGTTACGCCTGTTTCTTTTTGCTGATCTATAATCGCGCGTTGTATCGGTGCAGCCCCACGATACTTAGGCAGAAGAGAAGCATGGATATTGATCGCTCCATAAGCAGGAATACGCAAAACAGCCGGCGGTAAGATACATCCATAGGCCACAACAACAATCAGGTCTGGCGCCAGCATCCGAAGCGTTTCCACTTCCTTTTCATCGCGAAAGGTTACCGGTTGATAAATTGAAAGATTTTTTTCCAACGCATACATTTTTACAGGAGAAAAAGAAATTTTTCCGCCCCGCCGATTTACCTTGTCCGGTTGCGTGTAAACCGCTATAGGCATGTAACCGTTCTCACACATTGCCTGTAGGACAATCTGTGCAAAAATGGGCGTGCCCATGAAAATTATACGCATTGAATCACTCATTTCCATCTTTTCCTTTGTACAATGAAAGTGCCTTTTCTATAAAAAGAATTCCGTTCAAATGATCCGTTTCATGCTGAATACACCTGGCAAGCAGACCGGATGCCTTTTTTTGTTTCTTCTTCCCATGCCTGTCCTGATACTTGACAATGACCTCGCTATACCGTTCTACTTTCCCATAGAGATCCGGAACGGATAAGCATCCTTCCACATCAATGTCCTTTTTATCACCAATGGGTGCCCATGAAGGATTGATGTACTCTTCATAACCCGTTTCACCGTCATCAGCCACAAAAATACGCTGCGAAACTGCCACCTGCGGGGCTGCCAGACCCACACCATTCGCTTCGTATAGTGTTTTTTTCATGTTTTCCAACAGAAATTTTAAATTTTTATCAAAGGTGGTAACCGGTTGTGCCACTTCTTTCAAAATAGGATTTCCAGCAGTAATGATCTTCAAAATTATATCTCCTCTCTGCGACCTATTGCGCGATTAACGGTAGTTTCATGGTCATTATACCATGGTTAAAGCAAAAACAATGACACAAACCAGCCGAAACCGCTATCCTATCGTCATATATTAAGCATCATATGAAAATTGTATCCTAGTATATTTCAACAAACAACCAAAGATATTTATGCAATGTCTTTAGAAATGAATCTGCCTATGAAAGTGGATCTACATCTATGAGAATCCCATTTTGGTAAAAGAAAGGCATCGTTCGTATGGCAGTCTTCAGATCCAGCAGGGACTTTCCCTTGATCATAATGGAAATATAGTAAATATTTCGCACTTTACGAATAGGTTCATCATAAGGCGGTGTAATGAAAATTTTTTGAGAGCTTCCTGCCGCCGCCTTAATGAGACTGGAATATATATTCCGGGCATTCTTTTTTGCTTCCACATAATTTTTACTGAAGCAAGTAATCTTCATCATTCGGACGAAAGGCGGATAGGAAAGTGCCCTGCGGAATGTGATCTCCTTATCATAAAATTCTTTGTAATTTTGTTGCTTTGCCGCCTGGATTACATAATGTGATGGATTATAGGTCTGCAAAATCACCTGACCCTGCTCTTCCCCTCTGCCTGCCCGACCTGCACATTGGGTAATCAGTATAAATCCCTCCTCCGACGCAAGATAGGTCGGCATATTGAGAATAGAATCCGCGGATAAAATTCCAACCAACTGAACGCCGGGAATATCATGGCCCTTGGTAACCATTTGTGTGCCAAGAAGCACGTTGAATTGCCCTTCCCGAAACGATTTCAGAATTTGGCTCGTAGAATATTTCTGGGATGTGCTGTCTAGATCCAATCTTCGGCAGGAAATTTCCGGTAAGATCTCTTTAATTTGCTCTTCCGTTTTTTCCGTGCCCTGTCCCGTATAGGCAATGTGAATACCTCCGCAATTCGGACATCGTTCGGGAACCGGGAAAACGTATTCACAATAATGGCACTGAAGCTGGTTTCTCGATTTATGATACACTAAAGACACATCGCAGTTGGGGCATTTGAATACATACCCACAGTCCCGACACTGAAGAGACGTAGCATAACCTCTGCGGTTTAAAAAGAGAATGGATTTGTTTCCTGCCCGCGCGGTTGCCGAAAGTTCGTCTATCAATGCGTGGGAATACATGGTAGCAGGATCTTCCCTGCGCATATCTGCAATATGAACCTGGGGAAGCGGCACTTGATGAACCCGTTCTTTCATCTCGATCAATTCAATTTTCCCCTGCGCATAGGCAGCATACGTGACCACCGAAGGCGTAGCAGCGCCAAGAACTATCGGACATTGATGAATATACGCTAATTCTTTGGCAGCATCGCGCCCATTGTACCTGGGTGTCTCATCCTGCTTATAGGAAGTATCATACTCTTCATCCACAATAATCAGTTTTAAATTTTGAAAAGGCATAAACAAAGCGGATCTGGAGCCGATAACTATGCGGCTTTCTTTATTCTGAACGCGCATGCGGCTGTTATATCTTTCCCCTTTACTGAGCTTGCTATGAACAAACGTTACATTCTCACCAAAGCGCGATGCGAAGTAATCCACCATTTGGAAGGTCAACGCAATTTCCGGTACAAGAACCAGCACCTCTCCACCCTGTTGCCAGGCATGCTCAGCCGCTCGTAAGTACACTTCTGTTTTGCCGCTGCCCGTAACGCCCATCAGCAATTGTCCGCAATACATGCCTGCATCAATGGCAGTGCAAATTTTGGTATAGGCCAGACGCTGCGCCTCTGTCAATTCCCGTTGTTCTACCACAGTCTGCGCCTTTTGTATCATGGAAAAGGTCGCTTTGTTTTGAAAGCACACATAACCCCATTTATTTTTGCAAAAGGTTTGTATTACCGATTGGGAAAACCCCTCTTCCCGCAGGCGATATACGGGCTGGCTTCCGTGTGCCAAAAGATAGGTCATCAATTCCACTTGTCTGACATGTTGTTTCTCTAATTTTACATTGGATAAATCTAATGTCGGAATGAGCCATTTTTCCACCGGTGGTTGATATACTGCCCTTGTAATTTCTTTTTCTTTTAAAAAGCCTTGTTCAATATGGTTTTGTCTAACCTCATCGTCCCAAAGAATATCCACGTCTTCCGCGGAAAGCTTTCGTATAGAATGATCAATCAGTCCGTGCAACGGATGAGCAGCGGGAATTGCCTCCCAAATAATTTCATACTGAACATTGGTACGTATCCCTTTTTTATCTATCAGAAACAGACGAAGGGCCTCAATATACGTACACATGTAGTATGAGGCAATCCACCGAGCCAATTGCATCATCTGCGGGGTAAACCAAGCAAAGGTGTCCACCGGCGCCAGAATATCTTTCAGTTTATAGGAACGGGCATCGCCATTTCCATTTTGTACTGAGAGAATAATTCCTTCTTCGGTTTTTCCGCGAAACGGAACAGCGCACCGCCATCCGGAAGTTAATTCAGATAACTCTGCAGGAAGCCGATAGGTAAAGGGTCTGTCTAAACGCTTCGACGGACGATTTATAAGTACTTCTGCAATTCGCTCCATCAGTCACCTCATTTGTTGGTTTTGCCTAAGCCTTAGTTAATTGTGATTTTAAAGAAATCCTTGTACGTTAAATAACGAGGCCCCCCCAGTTACCTTTGATTAACATGTCTTCGTTTGCCGAAGCTACAAAAAAAGCAAAAATCTCAGGTAAAGGACGGTTTCAACTTTAAGAGAACAGCAGGCTGTTCATCATTCTTATTCTACCGATTTTTACTGCCTTTTTCAGTACCAGACAAGCATTTGTCAAAGAACCACTCCTGTATTCATCCCGATAGCAAGAAAAGAGGAATCATTCCAACGGACGATTCCTCTTCCAGCGAATTTTTTATTATAAGCCAGACTGCTCTTTCAGTGTGGCCGCTTTATCCGTATGCTCCCAAGGAAGATCTATATCGGTGCGTCCAAAATGTCCATACGCAGCGGTCTGCTTATAAATAGGCCGGCGTAAATCCAACATATCAATGATGCCTGCTGGACGCAGCTCAAAATTGTTGCGTATCAATTCAACAATTTTTTCATCACCAAGTTTTCCCGTTCCAAAGGTATCCACCAAAATGGAAACCGGATGGGATACGCCAATGGCATAGGCCAGTTGAATTTCACATTTATCTGCAATTCCTGCGGCAACAACATTTTTGGCTACATAACGAGCAACATAGGCCGCCGAACGATCCACTTTTGTCGGATCCTTTCCAGAAAAAGCACCGCCGCCATGCCGAGCCATGCCGCCGTACGTATCAACAATAATTTTTCTTCCCGTAAGCCCTGCATCCCCCTGAGGCCCACCAATAACGAACCGTCCAGTCGGATTTATATAATACTTTGTATTTTCATCCAGAAATTCCTTTGGAATAACTGCTTTTATTACGTGTTCAATGATATCCTTTTCAATTTGCTCATGGGTAATATTGGGATTGTGTTGAGAGGAGACAACAATCGTATCAATACGCACTGGTTTCCCATCATCATATTCAACCGTTACCTGTGTTTTTCCATCCGGGCGCAGGTAGCTTAATTCACCGGTTTTCCTGACCTCAGAGAGCTTACGTGCCAAACGGTGGGCCATGGCAATCGGGAACGGCAAATATTCCGGTGTTTCATTTGTTGCATAACCAAACATCATGCCCTGATCCCCGGCACCAATATCATACGCGTCCGCTTCATTTTTCTTGGCTTCCAAAGAATGATCCACACCCATAGCAATATCCGGAGACTGCTCATCAATAGAAATCAATATACCGCAGGTATCGCCGTCAAATCCGTACTTGGCCCGGGTATATCCTATTTCTTTGATGGTCTGGCGAACCACATTGGGGATATCAACATAACAATTGGTAGAAATTTCCCCAAACACATGCACCTGACCGGTGGTAACAATGGTTTCACACGCTACACGCCCGTTTGGATCCTGTGCAAGGATGGCATCCAAAATACCGTCAGAAATCTGATCACAAATTTTGTCGGGATGTCCTTCCGTTACAGACTCGGATGAGAAAAACATTTTTTTCGCCATTTGTGCCTCCTCAATTTATACATACATATGTTAGCGCAATATTATAGGACATATAAAAATTTTTTAGTTTGTTATCCAGCCTATGTGATTATAATTGCAATGATGATAGTTTACCACAATTTGCTTTCAGCATCATAGGTGAATTTTTTATTTTTGCCAATTTCCTGTATATCATCGATAACGGCGCAATGAAAAGTGCTTATAACCGCTCGGCAATTTTTTGGATAATAATCCGTCCCAATTCTTCTTTTTCCATAATGGGAAATTGTTCTATGGATTGGTCTTTATACAAAATAGAAGCAATATTTGTTTCCACATTAAATCCTGCGCCGGTCAAACTCACATCATTGGCTACGAGCATGTCTAAATTCTTCCGCATAAGCTTTTCCTTCCCATGCGCAATGACATCATTTGTTTCAGCGGCAAAACCGACAAGAAATTGATTTTGCTTTTTTTGCCCCATTTCAAATAAAATATCAGGATTTAATTCCAGCTCAATACTCAGATGATCTTGCGTCTCCTTCTTAATTTTTTGCGATGCCTCATACTTAGTTCGGTAGTCAGAAACCGCCGCTGCCATAACAGCCACATCACAGTCGGAAAATCGGCTTTCCATTTCCTTTTGGAGCTCCCGTGCATTTTGTACATAACACATGGTTACCCCGTGGGGAACGGGCAGATCCCTGGTGCAGCTGACCAGCGTTACCTCTCCATCTTCCATAGCCGCCGCCCGTGCAATGGCATACCCCATGCGGCCGCTGGACCGGTTGCCAATATACCGTACAGGATCTATATTTTCCTGTGTACCGCCTGCACTTACGATAACCCGTTTTCCCCGAAGCAAATGCTTTCCCGAAATGCACTTTTCTATTTCAAAAAGAATGGAGTCCAGCTTGGGAAAACGCCCCTTCCCAGACGTATTGCATGCTAAATGCCCTTCCTCAGGCTCCATTACCGCGTAACCAGCTTCGGAAAGAATATGTATATTTCTCTGCACGATGGGATTTTCATACATATTGGTATTCATTGCCGGCACAATCAGAACTGGTGCTTTAGTTGCCATCACGGTTGTGCTCAGCATGTCATCAGCAATCCCATTAGCGACTTTTCCTATGATATTGGCTGTTGCTGGTGCAATAACAAAAGCATCCGCCAATTTAGCCAGAGCAATATGCTCTACATCCCAGTGTAAAATATTGGAAAACATGTCAACGATCACGTCGTTGCCGGACAATTCCCCAAACGTAATTGGTGAAATCAATTTTGAGGCATGCTCGGTCATGATGCAGTGCACATCTGCTCCGCGCTGACGAAGCTGACTGACCAATTCTGCCGCTTTGTAGGCAGCAATACCGCCAGTAATTCCTACGATTATATGCTTATTTTTAAACATAATTTTCGTTGTCCTGCTTCTTATTGTCTCCATAGGTAATTTTTTTATTATAAATTTCTTCCAGCGCCACAGTCACTGGTTTTTTTCCTTCTGCATCGGAAATCAGCGGTTCGCTGCCATCGGTCAATTCCTTCGCCCGCAATGCGGCCAATGTAACTAATGTGTACTTCGTATCCACATTTTTAACAAGACTGTCAATGGAAGGGAAACACATCATTGTAAAGGTACCTCCTTGTTAATATACTGTTTGAAAACGGTATGAATCTGTTCTTCGTTACGGGATAATTTGCATTTTTCTGCTTCAATAATAGCACAGGTTTTATGCACAGCGTCTTCCAGCACATCATTCACTACCACATAGTCATATTGATGCACCATGGAAAGTTCACTGGTAATCTGTGCCAGACGATTTTGTATCACTTCTTCAGTATCCGTTCCACGGGCATGTATCCTCTGCGATAATATTTCCAATGACGGCGGAACAATATAAACAAAGACACCTTTGGGATAACTTCTTTTTACTTGCATGGCCCCCTGAATATCAATCTCAAGCAGAACTGAACGGCCTGCTTTTATTTTTTCCAGGACATCCCTTTTGGGCGTTCCGTAAAAATGGTCATATACCTTGGCATATTCCAGGAACGCATTTTCTCTCACCAGCTGCTGAAACTCCTCATCTGTGCGAAAGAAATAGCTCACGCCTTCCATTTCCCCATTTCGCGGCGCGCGCGTGGTCATAGAAACTGAATATTCCAAGCGGGGATATATCTTTCTAACAGCAGCGCAAATCGTCCCCTTCCCCGCTCCGGATGGACCGGACACTACCAAAAGAAGCCCTTCATCTGTCAGCGGCTGACTCAATTTATGCCTCCCCGTCTGCTTTGTCTGCTAAAACAGGATCTCTGTCTAATATCCTGTGAGAAATGGTTTCCGGCTGCACTGCAGAAAGTATGATTTGCCCGCTGTCCATGACAAGAACAGACCGCGTTTTTCTGCCGTATGTTGCATCAATCAAATCACCGCGCTCACGCGATTCCTGAATCAGCCTTTTTACCGGAGCTGATTCAGGACTTATTATCGCCATAATACGATTGGCTGCGGCCATATTGCCAAAGCCAATATTTATCAATGCAAAAGCCATCTATATTCCTCCGTTTCTCTTTCCTCATAGGTTTCGTATTGTTAAAAGCAAATATATTGAACGGAATACGATGATTTTTTAAGTATATATCATATCTGTTGTTTTCTCAATAAAGCCCTTGCAAGAATAAAAATCTCGTAGCCAATATTTGACTCTTATCATCTTATTTATTCTATATTCTGTACTTGTTCACGAATTTTCTCCAATTCCGTTTTTATCCCAATGACGCAATCGATGACATCTATATCATTAGCCTTAGAGGCCATCGTATTAATCTCCCGGTTGATTTCCTGCAAAAGAAAATCCAGTTTCCTACCAACAGGTCCTTCACTTGTCAAGGTTGTACGGAATTGGGTGAGATGGCTCTCAAAACGAGTTAATTCCTCTGTATAATCCGTTTTCTCCGCATATATTGCAACTTCCTCCAAAACTCTGCTTTCATCAATCTTCGCGCCAACACTATCCAGTAAGGAACGAATTCTTCCTCGAAGCCGCAGTTCATATTGATTAATAATGTGTTCTTGTTTTTCTTTCAAAAACAAAAGCTTTTTCTGAAACGCATCAAGCCGTTTTTCTAAATCTTCACAGAGATAGCTGCCTTCACGAACACGCATGGCAGCCAGCTGTACAATGGCTGCCTCTGCAGCCTGCTTCACCAGCGGAGACACAAATTCATCCGGCACAGGAACATAGCTGAAGCGAATCCAAGGAACGGGAAAAGACAGCAAATCAGAACAGGACAGGTTCCGCCCTTTTATGCCAAGCATGCGCTGCGTTTCCCGGATGGCTTCCACTTGTTTCTCCAGCAAGGATTCATTGGTTTCTACCTGGATATCCTGACCTTCCTTAGAGGGGATAAATTTAATGGATATGGAGGCTTTTCCGCGGAAAATTTTCTCCTTAATTGCCTGCCGCACCAGTTCTTCCATGGCCGAACTGATTCCGTCCGTACGAAAACTTAACTCGATAAAACGGCTGTTAACCGTTTTAATTTCCACCGATACTGTTCCCACAGCCCCGACCACACTGGCCTGTCCATATCCGGTCATACTGGATATCATAGCATCACTCTCCCCCGAGTGGATAATTGCCCTCAAACACTTTTACTGCTGGACCGGTTAAAAAGACATGGTCATTCACGCCTCCATTCCAAGACACATGAAGCCTGCCACCGTCAAGAATAATATCTGCTTCTTTTTCTACCAAATGATTAAGAACCGCTGCTACCAGGACTGCACAAGCCCCTGTCCCACATGCCAATGTTATGGCCGCGCCGCGCTCCCATACACGCACGCGTAACGTATGAGCATCCATTTTTTGGACAAATTCCACATTTGTCTTTTGCGGGAAATGTGGATCCGCTTCAATAATCGGCCCCACTTTAGCCAGATCTACGGCCGCTATATCAGGTACAAAAATCACGCAGTGCGGATTTCCCATAGATACGCCGGTTACCGCATAGGATTTGCCAAGTGTTTCCAGCGACTGGGCAATCACGGGTCCGTTTTCAAAACCTTTTACGGGAATATCCCCTGCCTTCAAATGCGGCACATTCATATCTACGCACACATCGCCATTCGTCAAAATTTCCGGAAAAAGAATGCCCGCGCCCGTTTCCACCGAAAACGAGTTTCCTATCACCAACCCCAATTCCTTCGCCCACTTTGCAAAGCAACGAATGCCATTGCCGCACATTTCCGCTTCGCTCCCGTCAGAATTAAAAATGCGCATGCATAAATCAGCTTTCTGCGAGGGCAAAATGAATATGATACCATCTGCACCTATACCGCAATGTCTGTCGCATATTTCCACACAATGGTTTACTATAGGTACAATGGGTTGGGCTAAAGCATTGATAAAAACAAAATCATTTCCACATCCATGCCATTTAGCGAAATGCATGAGTCCCTCCCGTAATGCCCAAAAAGAGCGAAATGCAATTCAAATTTTCGAAAAAATTCCCTGTTTGGTATAATTTATTGTATCATTTTTACTCCCCAAAAGGAAATTTATCCATTGAAACAAGGTCTATTATAAAGGAGTCCTTATGTTTATCGATAGCACAATTTTATATGGTTTAATAAAAGAACTAAAGGCCTCGTTGCTTTCTGCTCAGGTCAAGCAAATCCATCAGATAGACGCAAGAGTTTTTGATATAGAGCTGTATCGTCCCATGGCGTCTCCTGCCCATCTCATTCTTTGCATACAAACCCCGCCTTATTTTTATGCCGTCACCGGGAATAAAAAGACCTCCTACGTGGAACCGCAAACATTCTGCATGTCCCTTCGTAAAAATCTGGAAGGGAGCCGCCTTTCTGTTATTACGCAAATTCAAATGGACCGCATTGTCAAAATTTCCTTTGACCGCATTGAGGCAGAAGGGAAAATATTGACCAAAGATTTGTACGTCGAGCTTATCCCTTCCGCACCAAATCTGATTTTGACAGAAAACGACCGTGTGGTGGATGTACTCATACACAGCAAAAAACAGCATCGTGAGTTATATAATCAGAAAAAATATGTACTTCCAGAAGGAACTGATCGGCTGAATTTCATGGAATTTTCATCAAAGGAACTGACAGATCTTTTGTGCTTTCATGCGAGCAATGGATCCATGCCATTAAAAAGTTTTTTCTTCTCTGTTTTTAATGGACTGAGTGCCCCTTTGATTAACGAAATTTCTCATCGGGCCACCGTCAAACCCGAACAACCCATGTCGTCTTTGTCTGTAGATGCATGCATACGGATTGCGCAAGCTATGGCTTCTCTCACCGAACAAATACAAAATTCTGCCGGACTTTATGTTTATTCAGAAGGAAACAAAGAACTGCTCTCCGTTGTTCCCCTTTCAGCTAGAGCAGGCGCTCATATTCCATCCATTTCTTCATGGTTTTCTCAATTTTCTGAAAAAAAAGGCAGTGCCATTTCTTCAGATATACAGAATTTGCGCAGGTATGTGCATCAGCTGATTAAAAGAGAGAAAAGAAAGGTTCAAAAAATTCAAGGCGAACTGGATGAAGCAGCTAATCTTGAAAAATACCGTCTTTGGGGAAACCTGCTTTCGATTTATTCCTATATGAAAACAAACGGCATGAAAGAAATTATTGTCGATAATCCATTTGAGGGAGAAAATAAAAAAGAAGTGATTCCCCTTCTCCCGGAACACAGCCTGATTCGCAACAGCCAAATATATTTTAAGACATATAATCGAATGAAAACCCGTCTGACTATCGGCCAGGAAAAAATAAATGAATGCCAGACGAAATTGGCTTATTTGCAAAATGTCGAGTATTTTATTGACGAAATCAATGACAGAAAAAGTCTTAACTCTATGGTAGATGAATTACGCGCTGCCGGTATTGACAGATATAAGAAGCAGGGCTCTAAAAAGAAAAGAAAAGACATGTCTTCCGCAGAAGAACCCCTTCTGCTTTCAATTGAAAATTACCGCATATGGATTGGACGGAACAATCGCCAAAACGAATCCCTTACTCTTCACAAGGCACAAAAAAGAGATCTCTGGTTGCATGCGCAAAAAATTCCCGGTGCCCACGTAGTGATTGAAAACAAGGATACAGACATACCTATGTCCGTTATCGCGCAGGCCGCTGCTTGGGCGGCCTGGTACAGCAAAGGAAAGCATTCCGGCAAAGTATTGGTGGACTACACCCAAATCCGGTATGTAAAGAAAATTCCCAATGCGCCCCCCGGCCTTGTAAATTACAGCCATCAAAAAACGCTCGCCGTTTCTCCTATGGAGCCTAATAGTGAAGTGTGGAACCATTCATCATCAAAAGACTTGGAAATGACTGAATTAAGCATGTCTTAACACGTATTCTTTGGCAAGAACGAGGCAGACACATCAATGTCCCA
>CAZPLS010000001.1:83208-92116 GCA_964587685.1 uncultured Dialister sp. | reverse complement strand
TCATGGAATAAAAACCATTCAATAAATTTGTGTCCAGTTTTTAGGGTACACATCAGAAAGAGCCTTTTTTCCTTTGTTAGATCTCAGTACTAAGCTCAATGTTTTGTTTATAATAGACGAAGAAAAGGAAAGGAGGCAGACTATGAACGGGCTGCAGCTTATTGAGAAAAAACGGGACGGAAAGCCCCACACGGAGGAGGAGATCCGATGGCTCATCGGGGAGTATACGGCGCACCGCATCCCCGATTACCAGATGGCGGCGTGGTGCATGGCGGTGTATTTTCAGGGGATGACTGCGGAGGAGACGGCGGCGCTTACCCGGGCGATGGCTGATTCCGGGCCCCGGGCGGATTTGTCTGCCATTCCCGGCGTGAAGGTGGATAAGCATTCCACCGGCGGCGTGGGGGACACGATTACGCTTATCACCGCGCCCATCGCGGCGGCGGCGGGGGTGCCGGTGGCGAAAATGTCCGGCCGGGCCCTGGGGTTTACCGGCGGTACGGTGGACAAGCTTTCCTCCGTCCCCGGCTATGCGGTGGAGCTGTCTTTTCCTGCTTTTGTTCAGCAGGTGAAGGAGCACGGCCTGGCGATTATCGGGCAGTCCATGGAGATGTGTCCCGCTGACGGGCTGCTCTACGCGCTGCGGGACGTGACGGGAACGGTGGAATCCATCCCGCTCATCGCTTCCTCCATTATGAGCAAGAAAATCGCCGCTGGGGCCGATGCGGTGGTGCTGGATGTGAAGTGCGGCCGGGGCGCCTTCATGAAGGACCGGAAAACAGCGGAGCGGCTCATGAAGGAAATGACCGCCCTCGGCATGGCCGCGGGCATTCGGGTGGCGGCGTTTGTGACGGACATGAATATTCCCCTCGGCCTGGCCATTGGAAACAGCGTGGAGGTGGAGGAAGCGGCGGAGGTGCTCTCCGGCCGGGGCGGCCGACGGCTCACCTCTCTGGCCCTTACGCTGGCCGGGGCCATGATCTATGCAGGGGAAAAGGCTGCCTCCCTCGCGGAGGGCCGCGCCATGGCAGAAGAACTGCTTCAGTCAGGAAAGGCACGGGACAAATTCCGGGAATGCCTGGCCGCCCAGGGCGGGGATGTGTCCTGGATGGATGGGGGCACGCTTACGCCGCAGGACTGGCGCTATGATGTGTTTGCGGAGGCGTCCGGCTATATTGAGGACGTGCGCCCCGTCGAGCTGGCCCGCCTTGTCATGGCCATGGGCGGCGGCCGGGAAAAGAAAGAGGACGCCATCGACCTGTACGTGGGGCTCCGCCTGTGGAAGGAAGCCGGGGAACGGATAGAGAAGGGAGAGCGCCTCCTAACCCTCTACGGGAGACCGGGCCTTCCCATGGAAGCGCTGGCAAGGGAAGCGGCAGGGGCCATTTCCATCGGGGCGGAGCAGCCCCTGTTTCCCCTCATTTACAGCATGGCGGACAGCCGGGCGCTGTAGGAAGGGCCTCTCAGAGCCCGTCGGGGCGCCGCTTGCCGACAGGGCCCCGGCAGTCTTTCCTTCGCACCGGCTGGAAGGGGAGACAAACTTGTATGCCGCAGGCAGGGGGATTTCTGTTATAATGGAAGGCATGGAAAACGAAGTGAGACCCGGCGGAAAGCGTGTGGCTTTTCTGACCCTTGGGTGTAAGGTGAATCAATACGACAGCGACGCCATGCGGAGCCTGTTCCTCCGCCGCGGCTATACGGCGGCAGAAGAGGGGGAAGAGGCGGATGTATATGTCGTCAATACCTGCTCGGTGACGAGCGTGGGGGATAAAAAATCGAGGCAGGCCATCCGCCGCATTCGCCGCCTCCATCCGCGTGCCGTGATTGCCGCGGCGGGCTGCTATGCCCAGCTGTCGCCGGAAGAAGCGGCGCAGGCGGGGTGCGATGTCGTCGTGGGCACGCAGAACCGGCGGTTCATCGTGGATTATGTGGAAGAGGCCGTGCGGGGCAGCGTGAGAAATGAAGTGCGCGATATCATGAAGGTGTCGGAATTTGAAAATCTCACGGCGGACCCGGAGGGCGAGGAGAAGACGCGCGCCTTTGTAAAGGTGCAGGAGGGGTGCGACAATTACTGCACCTTCTGCATCATTCCCTATGCGCGGGGCCGGCTGAAATCGCGCCGGCAGGATGACGCGGTCCGGGAGGTGTCCCGGCTGGCGGAGAAGGGATACCGGGAAATTGTGCTCACTGGCATCCATCTGGGGAACTACGGCCGGGACCTCCATGACGGGACGTCTCTCTCCACCCTGGTGTCCGCCCTTCTGGCCATTCCGGGCATTGCCCGCATCCGTCTGGGTTCCATCGAATCGGTGGAGCTCTCCGAGGAGCTCATACACATCATCCGCACGGAGGACCGGGTGTGCAGCCATCTCCATCTGCCGCTCCAGTCCGGCTCGGATGCGGTTCTGCGGCGGATGAACCGCCATTACCGCCTGCCTGAGTTCAAGGACCTTCTGGCGCGCCTTCGGGAAGAGATTCCCGGCATCGCCCTCACCACGGATTTGATCGTGGGGTTCCCCGGCGAGACGGAGGCGCTTTTCGAGGAGACGCTGGACACGCTCTCGGAGCTTCGCTTTTCCGGCATTCATGTGTTTCCCTATTCGCCCCGGGCAGGGACCCCGGCGGCGTCTTACCCGGACCAGGTGCCGCAGGCGGTGAAGAAGGAACGGGTCCATCGGGTGGAGGCGCTGGAAAAGGACATCAGCAGAGACATCCGCTCTTCCTTCGTGGGAAAGACCCTGCGGGTTCTGGCGGAGGAGGAGAAGGACGGCCTTTTTGAAGGGCTCTCTGATGAATATATTCGTGTTTCCCTGAAGGGAGACCACATCAGGCGGGGCAGCCTTTACCGCGTGCGGGCGGAAGCCCTCACGGAAGGCGGCCTCATTGGTACAGCAGAGGAGGAATTATGATGGATAACTGCATTTTCTGCAAAATTATCAGTGGAGAGATCCCGGGAAATAAGGTGTATGAGGATGACCACTGGTTTGCCTTCCGGGACATTGAGCCCTGCGCGCCGGTGCATGTGCTCCTCGTGCCGAAGCGCCATGTGGCCAATATCCTGGCCATAGAGGATGACGCGTCGGATTTTTCCGATTTCTTCCAGGTGGTAAAGAAAATTGCCATGCAGGAGGGGCTTGAGGAATCGGGCTTCCGCGTGGCCATCAATACGGGAGAAAAAGCGGGCCAGTCCGTGTTCCATTTCCACGCCCACATTCTGGGCGGCCGCGAGATGGGATGGCCCCCCTTTCCGGAGGAAAAGTAAGGAAGCGCCCTGTGGCGGCGGTGCGTAAATTTTATAACGTTATCGGGCTTTTCAATTGACAGAGACAAAGGGATACTCTATAATTTAATAGTGTGCAACAGCACCCCAGAGTTTACTTGGAGGGAGGGATAAAGATGTCTGAGATTAAAGTCAAAAAGGGCGAATCTCTTGATAGCGCTCTTCGCAGATTTAAACGTTCCTGCCAAAAAGCCGGGGTTCTTTCTGAAGTAAGAAAACGCGAACATTACGAAAAGCCCAGCGTAAGACGTAAGCTGAAATCTGAAGCTGCCAGAAAACGCAAATTTAAGTAATCAACCAAGGTGAGATGAATTGACGTTAAAGGAACAGCTTCTGGCCGACATGAAAGAGGCCATGAAGGCAAAAGCGGAAGGGAAGACGGCGCTTGCGGTGATCCGCATGACGCGCGCCCATATCCGCCAGGCTGAAATCGACGCCGGTCATGCAGACTTCGATGACGATCAGGTGGCGGCGATCCTGCGCAAGGAAATGAAGCAGCGCAGGGAAACCCTTGAGGAAATCAAGGACAGCGGCCGCACCGATTTGATCGAGGAAACGAAGGCTGAAATGGCGGTGCTGCAGAAGTACCTACCGGCAGAACTTTCTGAAGAGGAAATCAGAAAAGTGGTGCAGGAAACGGTAGAAGCCCTGGCGCCGGAGGAAAGAAATCTGGGCTCTGTAATGAAGCCCGTGATGGCACGTCTGAAAGGCAGGGCAGACGGCAAAGTGATCAACCGCATCGTGCGGGAGGCGCTTGGCTGAGTGCAATAAGCTCTTGACAAAAAAAGGCGCCTGCGCTATCCTTGTTACATAACCAAATAAGTTGATAGGCGTCAAGGATGACTCATTCCCCGTGGAGTGGGTCATCTTCCTTTTTATAAAACTGGCGCCCGTCAAAGTGTTTCAACAGGAGGGTCTGAAATGTTGAACGAACTGCTGTATTATATTCCCGCTGGTCAGTATGGAAAGGAAGGCATTCTCTCTCTGCTTGCACAGCATCCGGAGATCCGGTTTGTCTCCCTTGTCGGTATCGATCTGGCGGGCAATGACACGGATGAAAAGATTCCGATGCGCATTTTCATGGAAGATTATGATGATTTCTTTGCTGGCAGAGCGGTGCAGACAGACGGTTCTTCGGTAGTCCTCATGAATATTGCCACCCTCAACGATGCCCGCGTGGACATGGTGGCGGACAGCAGTGTCAATTGGTATGTAGATTACAACAATGACAATATTGATGATGAAACGGGTCTGCCCGTGGGGACGCTCCGCATTCCCTGCTTCCTGCTGCACAATGGAAAATTCATCGATTCCCGTTCTATCCTGAAGCAGTCCTGTGAGTATGTGGCGGCTGAGGTGAAGAAGCTCCTGATGGAACATCCCGTGAAAGGCATGGAAAATCTCCCTGTGGATGATATCCAGGACATCGTCTTTACGACCGGTACAGAGCTTGAATTCTGGGTGAAGACGCCGAGCGAGCATGAAACGGTGGAGCATCTCTCCCTGTCCCAGAGACTGCAGGAGCAGTACTGGCAGAGAATGCGCGGCAATGTGCGCACCGCTATGGAACAGGCCATTGAAGAACTGGACGCTCGCGGACTGAAAGTGGAAATGGGCCACAAGGAAGTGGGCGGCATCAAACCGAAAATCGATGACGCAGGCAATATTATCGACGTGGTGGAACAGCTCGAATGCGACTGGAAGTTCAGCATGAACCCGCTGCAGGCCGGCGACAATGAACTGGAAGCCCGTATCATTATCCGCGAAGTGTTCCGTGAAAACGGCCTCGATGTGTCCTTCCAGGCCAAGCCGATCATCGGCGTGGCGGGCAACGGCGAGCACACCCATGTGGGCATGGCGGCGCGCCTGAAGAACGGAAAGATCATCAACCTGCTCTCGCCGGAAGACATGAAATCGGATTTCCTGTCCACCATCGGCTACGGCTTCATCATGGGCATTCTGAAGAATTACGAAGCGACGAACCCCTTCGTGTCCTCCACGACGGATGCGTTCAACCGGCTGAAACCGGGCTTTGAAGCGCCGGTGTGCATCGTGACCTCCCTGGGCCACACGCCGGAGGTACCGTCCCGCAACCGCACGATCCTTATCGGCCTCGTCCGGGATATTGACAATCCGAAGGCCACCCGGTTCGAGCTGCGCGCGCCGAACCCCTTCACCAATACGTTCCTCGCCGCGTCCATGCTCTATCTCACCGCTCTTGACGGCATCCGCTATGCGGTCACCTCCGGCAAGACCCCGGCAGAGCTCCTGGCTGAAATTTCCAAGAAGCCTGGCGAAGATGCGGATTACCTCGAAAAGGAACGGGCGTACCGCTGCGAAGACAATGTGTTTGAAGATTACAACGATGAAGAACGGGCTGCCCTCTTCGGCAAGCCGCCGGCGACGGTTTGGGAAAACGTGAAGACCATGCGTGCCAATCCGGATAAGCTGGCCGTCCTCACCGCAGGCGGTTCCGTCAATGAGGTGATCGTGGACTCCTTCGTGGCCAGCATCCTCTATCGCTGGAAGAACGAGCTCATGGACCGCATCATTCCCGATGTAGAGACCGTGATAAAGAGCTTCCGCGAACTGGATGACGAGGATAAGCTCGACGAGAAGCGCTGGAAAGCGATCAAGGCGAAACGCATTGAAATTGCGAAGGATACGATGGAGAGCGAATGCATCTGCACGAAGCTGAAAAAAGCGCTGGAAGCAGATGACTACGATACCGCCTCGGATCTGCAGCTGGAAATGACGAAGAAGACAGAAGAGCTGGGCAAGGAATACCGCATCTATTCCCTGAACATTCTGGACGACTAATACAAATCATATAGAACTCCTGTATGAAAAACCCGCAGCCTTTGGCTGCGGGTTTTGTCACGCCCCCGGGAAGTACTGCGGAGTAGGAATCCCTTTTGGTACTGGAAAGGCGGAGGTGTCCGTACAGAAATGCGGGAAATTTGGCTTGACAAAAGCCCTTTCTGCAGATATACTATTAAAGTATCTTGCGGCCCGGTGGTGTAGGGGTTAACATGCCGCCCTGTCACGGCGGAGATCGTCAGTTCAAATCTGATCCGGGTCGCCAGTTGCGGAAGTAGCTCAGTGGTAGAGCACCACCTTGCCAAGGTGGGGGTCGCGGGTTCGAGTCCCGTTTTCCGCTCCATGATGGCGGCATAGCCAAGTGGTAAGGCAGAGGTCTGCAAAACCTTTACCCCCAGTTCGAATCTGGGTGCCGCCTCCATTCAATGATTCTGCCCCCTGCCATGGGGGTTTTACCATCCTGCCGGGGTGGCGGAACTGGCAGACGCAAGGGACTTAAAATCCCTCGAAGCGTGAGCTTCGTACCGGTTCGATTCCGGTCCTCGGCACCATATAAAAGAAACGGCTCTTTTGGGGGCCGTTTTTCGTTTGGGATATGGGTATGGGCGGCATCAGTTGTCCTGCAGAAAAGGCGCGTCCTGCATGCCGCCCATATCGTGATGAGGATATGGACGGACTGACAGCAAAAGCAAAGGGCCCCGTTTCGTCTGAAAGAATGGGGCCCTGTCAGGCATGGGGCTTTACGGGCCGTTTTTGGGAGCGACAGGCTGCAGCCGGGCGCGGAGGGAGATTTGTCTTGGCGTATCCATGCGGTCGAATTGGATCAGGTACGCTTCTTCGCTGGCAGACAGGATGGTACCGTCCCCGAAAACGGGATGGCGTATCCGCTGGCCTTCAGAAAACCGGTCGGAGGCTTCCTCGGCCAGGGCGGAGAGGCTGGTGCGGATATAGGACTGGAGGTCTCTCACCAGGTCCTCCCGGAGCGGCCGGGTGAAGGTCAGATTGTCCCG
This sequence comes from uncultured Dialister sp., assembly GCA_964587685.1. GTDB lineage: Bacteria > Bacillota > Negativicutes > Veillonellales > Dialisteraceae > UBA1822. The sequence goes on along the minus strand of CAZPLS010000001.1, from coordinate 85,006 downwards.
GTCCATGTCGAGGATGAATCGGGAGAAAAAGCGGGGGGACCCATTAAAATTCCATCCATCCGCACAGGAGAGGAAAAGCCGGTCCTCCGCCCGCGTCACCGCCACAAAGCAGAGGCGGCGCTCCTCCTCCATGGCGGCCGCTGTGAGCGTTTTTCGTGACGGAAAAATGCCCTCGCTCATGCCGCAGAGGAACACATTGGGGAATTCCAGCCCCTTGGCGGCATGGACGGTCATGAGGCGGACCGTGCCCTCCGGCGGCTGCAGGTCTGCGTTGGTGAGGAGCGCGGCGCGGGACAGGTAGTCGGTAAGGGTGACCTCCTCGCCGCAGGTGGTTTCGTACTCGTAAATGGACTGCTTGAGCTCGGCCAGGTTGTCAAGGCGCTCCTGACTGCCCTCGGTACGGAGCATTTTTTCATACCCGCTGGCGCTGAGAATGGCAGAGAGGATATCGGACACGGCCCGGCCCTCCAGGGAGGAGGAGAAGGACTCGATGAGGTCGACAAATCGCCGCGCGCCCGTGCCGCGGAGGATGGATTCTTCCAGATTGTCGCGGAGGGCCTGGTACAGAGAGCATCCCCGGGACAGGGCATACTCTTCGAGATAATGCAGGCGTCTCTGGCCCAGATTCCGCCGGGGCTTGTTGATGATGCGGCGGAAGGAGAGATCATCCCTGTACGCCAGTATGCGCAGGTAGGAGAGGGCATCCTTGATTTCTGCCCGGCCGAGGAAGGGGACGCCGCTGTAAATGGTATAGGGGATGTGGGCCTCAAGGAGGGCCGCTTCCACCGCGCGGGTGACGTAATGGGCGCGGTAGAGGATGGCTATGTCGCTGTAGGGGACGCCCTGCCGGCAGAGGGCCGCTATTTCTCCGGAGATCCATGCTGCCTCCTGCTCCTGGGAGGAGGCGAGGTGGCAGATGACCGGCGCGCCGGCGGGCTTGACCGCCTGGAGGTTCTTGGGGATGCGGTGGGTGTTCCGGGCGGCCAGGCTGTTGGCGGCGCGGAGGATGTCCGGCGTGGACCGGTAATTGGTATTCATAAAGATGGTTTTGGTACCGGGAAAATGCTTGTCAAAATCCATGAGGTACCTTGTATTGGCGCCCCGCCAGGTATAGATGGTCTGGTCCGGATCGCCCACCACAAAAAGATTTTTATGATAGCCGCAAAGCACTTCCATCAGTTCATACTGGAGTCCGTCGATATCCTGAAATTCATCGATCATGATGTATTCCAGGCGCTGCTGCCATTTCTGACAGATATCGGGGTGGGTGCGGAAGATATGCAGGGAAAATTTGATGAGGTCGTTATAGTCCAGGCCGAAGCATTTCTTTTCCTGGTAGAGGTAGCCGTAGAAAATGATATCTTCGGCGGAGGAGGCCTGGTCGTATTTTCCCTTCAGAATATCCAGAGGCATGGTAATCATGTCCTCATAGTAGTCGGGATTTTTGAAAAGCTTTCGGATTTCAATCATGTCCCTTGCGGCAGAAAAGGTCATATCCCGGAGGGTGAGGCCGCGTTCCTCGTAGATGATCTGGAGCATGGCGTCGACATCCTGGTTGTCCAGCACGAGAAAGCGGGCCGGGTACTGCACGGCATGGCTGTCTTCCCGCAGGATGGATACGCAGAATCCGTGGAACGTATTGATATAGCCGGCGCCGCTGCCGCCCGTCAGGCGGCGGATACGCTGACGCATTTCTTCTGCCGATTTATTGGTAAAGGTAACGCAGAGGATATGGCTGGGCAGGATGCCCACTTCTTCCGTGAGAAAGGCAAAGCGGCGGGAAAGGGCGCGGGTTTTT
>CAZPLS010000001.1:0-83108 GCA_964587685.1 uncultured Dialister sp. | reverse complement strand
GATGCCCACTTCTTCCGTGAGAAAGGCAAAGCGGCGGGAAAGGGCGCGGGTTTTTCCCGACCCCGCGCCGGCGATGACCCGTACGAATCCTTCGGTGGATGTAACCGCTTCCCGCTGCGCCTCATTCAGTCCCGCCAGCAGATCTGTCATGGAGAATTCCTCCCTTTAGAAAATTTGTTCCTGTATAAATTATAGCAGGTGCGCCAGTGAGGCTCAATGGAGGGGAAGATTTTTTCGGAACCGGGCGGACGTGGTACAATAAAGGGTACCTATGACGATATGGAAAAAGGAAGGGAATCACCATGGCTTCAGAAGACATCGTGCAGCAGGCGGAAGCGCTTCGGAAAGAAATCCGCCGCCACAGCTATCTTTACTACGTGCTGGATCGGCCGGAAATCACCGATTTTGCTTTTGACCAGCTCTACCGCAGGCTGGTGGACCTGGAAGCAAAGTATCCGGAGATCATCACTCCCGATTCGCCCACCCAGCGGGTTGGCGGCCGGGCAAGCGACGATTTCAGAAAGGTGCGCTTCAAAAAGCCCATGCTCAGTCTGACCAATGTATTCAATGCGGAGGAGCTCCGGGATTTTGATCGGCGTGTGAAATCCGGTCTCGGCACGGATGCGGTGGAGTACATTACAGAGCTCAAGATTGACGGGCTGTCCATGAACCTGGTGTACCAGGACGGACGCCTTCTCCAGGGCCTGACCCGCGGCGACGGCCGGATGGGGGAGGACGTGACGGCCAATGTGAAAACCATCCGCACCATTCCGCTCTATATCGAAAATGCGCCGCCCTACATGGAAATCCGCGGGGAAGTGTTCATGCCCCGGGCGAGCTTTGCCCGCCTGAACGAGGAGCGGGATGAGGCGGGGGCCATGCCCTTTGCCAATTGCCGGAATGCGGCGGCGGGCTCGCTCCGCCAGCTGGATCCCCATGTCACCGCCGCGCGGAACCTGGATTTCTTTGCCTATGCCATCGGGGAGGCGGAGGGGCTCGAAGTGCACACCCAGGAGGAGCTCCTCCGGAAGCTCTCCGACTTCCATTTCCGGGTCAATCCGAATTACCGCAAATGGCAGTCCATCGATGGCGTCATTGACGGCGTGGCCGAATGGGAGGAAAAGCGGCGGGATCTGCCCTATGATACGGACGGCATGGTGGTGAAGGTCAATGATTTCCGCCAGCAGGAGGCCCTGGGGGCCACCGCAAAGGATCCCAAATGGGCCACGGCGTACAAGTATCCCCCGGAGGAAGCGGTGACGCAAATCGAGCGCATTGTGGTCACCATGGGCCGCACGGGGGTGCTCACCCCGTCGGCAGACCTCACGCCGGTGCGCCTGGCGGGGACGGTGGTGAAGCGCGCCACGCTGCACAACCTGGACTTCATCCGGGAGAAGGACATCCGCGAGGGAGACTGGGTGTCCATTTACAAGGCGGGAGAAATCATTCCGGAAGTGGCATCGGTGCTGAAGGAGAAGCGGAACGGGGAAGAAACAGAATTCCAGATGCCCGACAATTGCCCCGTCTGCGGCGGCGCGGTGCGCCGTGTGGACAGCGAGGCGGCCTTCCGCTGCACCAATCCCGCCTGCGGCGGCGTGGTGCGGGAAAAGCTGATCCATTTCGCCTCCCGGGACGCCATGAATATGGAGGGATTCGGCCCTGCTGTGGTGGACAGCCTCCTTGCGTGCGGTATGGTGAAGGACCCGGCGGATTTTTACCGCCTCGACGCGGAAGCGCTCCGTCAGCTGGAGCGAATGGGAGAAAAACGGGCGGCCAATCTTGTATCCGCCGCGGCGGCCAGCCGGGGCCGCGGACTGGCCCGCCTCCTCTTTGCCCTGGGCATTCGCTTCCTGGGCGCCAAGGGGGCGGAGCTCCTTACAAAGCGGTACCACACCATGGAGGCGATCATGGAGGCGGATGAGGACGGCCTCCAGGAAACGGAGGGCATCGGCTGGGTCATTGCCCAGAGCGTGTATGAGTACTTCCACGACGAGGGGAACCGGGCGCTGATCCAGAAATTAAAGGACGCAGGCGTTGTCATGGAAGAGGTGACCGACGAGCCGGCGGGGGACATCTTCGCCGGTGAACGGGCGGTGCTCACAGGTAAGCTCTCCTCCATGGGACGGAGGGAAGCGGGTGAGCTCATCCGCCGCCTTGGCGGGGAGGTGCAGTCCGGGGTGACCAAAACCACGACCCTTGTCATCGCCGGGGAGGATGCGGGGAGCAAGCTCGAAAAGGCCCGCGCCCAGGGCATTCGAATCCTGACGGAGGAGGAGTTTCTCCGCCGCGCCGGCGTGGCGCCCGGGGAGACTGAGGCAGCGGAGGAAGGCTCTCTTTTCTGAATGCACAATCTGCTCTTGAAAGGGCGCGCGCGGTGTGATATAATACGAACATTGCAGGGGGCTATAGCTCAGTTGGTTAGAGCGCTTCGCTCACATCGAAGAGGTCTTGTGTTCGAGCCACAATAGTCCCACCAAAATAAAAAGCTTCTCCATGAGGGGAAGCTTCTTTTGTTGTGTTTGTATGGGTGAAGGGAAATGAATTAGGGTCTTTCATCCATTTCCGGGGCGAGGAGAGCCACCGCACCGGACGCGCCGAGGCGGCTGCATCCCGCCTGGAGGAAGGATTCCATCGCTTCCCTTGTACGGATGCCGCCGGCGGCCTTGATCTTCATACCCGGGCCGAGGTGTTCCCGGATGAGAAGGATGTCTTCGAGCGTGGCGCCGCCCGGGCCAAAGCCGGTGGAGGTTTTGATGTAATCGGCCCCGCCTTCGGTGCAGCACCGGCAGGCGGCGATTTTTTCCTCTCTTGTGAGATAGCACGCCTCTATGATGACCTTCAGAATCTGCTCTCCCACGATGGCTTTTATCGCCCGGATTTCCGCGGTGACGGCGGCCGTTTCGCCGTTTTTCAGCGCACCGACAGAAAGGACCATATCGATTTCAGAGGCGCCGTCGGAGAGGGCCTGCCGAACCTCTGCCTCTTTGGCGGCGAGGTTGGCGTTTCCCAGGGGAAAGCCTGCCACGGTGCAGAGGGTGAGGGCGGGGAATTCACTGTGGGCGCGCCGCACATAGGCCGAAGGAATGCAGGCGGAGGCGGTGCGGTACCGGAGCGCTTCGTCGCAGATCCGGCGGATGTCGGGCCATGTGGCGGAAGCGGCGAGGAGGGTGTGATCCGTGTGAGACAGAATGTATTCGGCGGTCATGGCGTCCTCATCGCTTGTTCCAGGGAATCAGGTGTTTTTCCAGACGGCTGAGGGCAAAGTGGAAAAGGAGGCCCAGAAGAGACAGGACGATAACGCCGGCCATGAGGCGGTCCGTAATCATGAGGTCGCCGTAATGAAGGATGAGCGCGCCGATGCCTTTTTCCGCAGCGATCATTTCCGCTGCGACGAGGAGGAGAAGCGCTGTGCCGGCGGCAATGCGGAATCCGGCGAAGATCATGGGGAGCGCATAGGGCAGGACAACGCACCGCATGGTGAAAAACCGGCTTGCCCGGAAGCTGACGGCCACTTTAATGAGAAGGGGATCCACGTTTTTGACGCCGGAGTAGGTATTCATGGCAATGGGAAAGAAAACGCCCATGGCAATGATCGTGACTTTGGAGACCTCTCCTATGCCGAGCCAGAGGATAAAGAGGGGGAGAAGGGCGATTTTCGGGATGGGGTAAAGGGCGTTTACGATAGGCATGATAATGCGGTCGGACAGAGCGGATACGCCGGAGATGAGACCGGCTGCCAGTCCGAGGGCAGCGCCTGAGGCAAAGCCAAGGAGAATGCGGGAAAGGCTGGCGGCAAGGCTTTCTGCAATTTCCCCGGAGGCGGTCATCGTAATGAGGGCGGAGAGAATGTCGGTGGGGGCGGGCAGAAAGAGTGAGGAGACCAGGCCGCTCTGGCACAGCGCTTCCCAGAGAGCCAGTAAAATGAGGAGGGCGGCGAAGGAGACATACGCCGGATACTGGCGGCGCCAGCGGCGCATTTTGTCCTGAACGACATAGGTATTCATTCCTGCACCTCCGTCATGGCTTCTTTGGCATCCTTGCTGATATGTTCCCAGATGAGACGGATATAATCGGCAATGGCTTCGCTGTGTTCCGGAAGAGGACGGTCGGCGCGGGGAATGCGGATGGAGAGAATATCCCGAATTCGTCCCGGGCGCCGGGAAAGGAGCACCACCCGGTCTGCCAGCATGACCGCTTCCTGGATGTTGTGGGTTACATAAAGGGTCGTAAGTTTTGTTTTTTCCCAGAGGGTGACAAGCTCTTCCTGCATGATGAGGCGGGTCTGCGCATCCAGTGCAGAAAAGGGCTCATCCATGAGAAGAAGAGCCGGCTCGACGGCCAATGCCCTGGCGATGCCCACGCGCTGGCGCATGCCGCCGGAGAGCTGGTGCGGATAGGCCTTTTCAAATCCGGCAAGGCCCACGAGCTGGATGTAGCGGTGGATGCGGTCGGCCCATTCCTTTCCGGGAATGTCTCCGCCCGCTTCCAAACCAAAGGCGATGTTGTCATACACATTGCGCCACGGCATGAGGCCTGTTTCCTGAAAAACGATGGATACGCGCGGTTCTTCGGAAAGGTCCTCCCCGGCGAAACGGATTTCGCCTTTTGTGGGAGAGAGGAGACCGGCGCACAGATTGAGCAGGGTGGATTTTCCGCAGCCGGACGGACCGACGAGGGCAACGAACTCCTCTTTGTGGAGGGTGAGGCAGATATCGTCCAGCACGGAGAGCGATTGCTTCCCGTCAGAGGAAAATGATTTGGAAACGTGATCAATAATAAGCTGCATGGAGCCTCCGAAAAAGAAAAAGTCCCGCCCGCATTTTGGCAGGCGGGATAAGCGGAATTAATGCGATATGGCCGATTCGAGGAAGGTCTCGTTGATGACGTCCGAAGCGTTGAGCGCGCCGTTCATGAGGCCGTGATCGGTATACCAGTCAATTTGCGTCTGAATGTCTCCGTCGAGGAGGCGTCCGTCCCGGTCGATATAGGGAAGGGATACCCGGATATCTTCTTCCGGCGCCTTCACATATTTGGCAATGATGGCGATGGCTTCATCGAGGAGCGCCGGGTCCTTTTTCTCTATGGCTGCCGCATAGTAATCCTGGCAGGCTCTGTGGTATGCCTTCATAAAGCGGGTGCCCACATCGGTGTTTTGGGCAAATTCAGGGGAATAGAAGACGGCCGATGTCTGGTACGGGATGACGTCTCCGACCTGTATGATGAGACGGCCGTAGCCTTCTGTGATGGATTTTGACACGTTGGGTTCATTCAGGACGCATGCGTCAATTTGACCGCTTTGAAGCGCAGCCATCACAGCAGACAGTTTGCCGAGCGGCACAAGGGTTACGTCATCAAGGGAAAGCCCCCTGGATTCAAGAAGGCGGCCGATCATGTATTCGTAAGTGGAGCCCTTCTGCGTCATGCCGATGCGCTTGCCGCGAAGGTCTTCAATGGACTGGAGGCCATCGTCATAGGCGGCGGTATTGGCAAGGAGGGCAGAGGAGGGAAATCCTTTTTCTTCCCGGCCTTTGTCAGCGACAATGTAGAGCTTTTGGCCCTGGGCCGCCATGTTGTAGAGGCCGGCGGTTATTCCTGTGGCGCCCACGTCAATTTGAGAGGAGGCGGTAGCCACTGCGATGGGCTGGGCCGCATCAAACCATTGGGGATCGATTTCAATGCCCTCTTCAGTGAAATACCCCTTGTCCATGGCGATAAAAAGGGGAGCGCTGCTTGTGAGGCGAAGCATGCCCAGCGTAACTTTGGCCGGGGAGGAGCCGCTCGGCTGCGGCGAAGTGCTGCTTCCGCCGCAGCCGGCGAAGGCAACGGTCATGCAGAGCAGGAACAGAAAGGAAAGAAATTTTTTCATGGCAATCTCCTTACAGGGAATACAACAAAGTACAACAATATTTATCAATTATAGCTTACTACAGCAGGAGTAGATTTTCAAAAAGAAATGCACGCTATGGTACAATGGAACAGGAAAGGAGGGCTGGCAATGAATGGGAAAGCATGGATGATATCCGCCGCAGCGGCGGTGTTTTTTTGCATCGCGGGAACGGCAGACGCGCGCATCGATGCAGGGCGCATGGCGCTTGGCGGGATCACAGTGAGTTCTACCGAAGATTACGTGAAGCAGACCTATGGTCCGCCGGCCGCAGTAAGCCGAAGCTTCAACCAGGTGCAGGATCAATATGTAAAGGAATATAATTACGGTGACTCCTTTTTTGTTGCGGTGCTGGAGGAGGACGGTACGGTGCTGTGGCTGATGTCGCGGGAGCGGCACAATAACATTGCCACGCCGGACGGCATTACCGTGGGATCCACGTTGGATGACGTTCTGCATGCTTACGGAGAGCCGGATTTTCGGCAGATTGACGGGGAGTCCGATTACCTCTGGTATTTTGCAGAGGAAGGCGCCGGGGGGCGTCTCGTCATAGAGGTCAGCTTTGGCCGGGTGGTGGGGATCACCTGCCGGGACTGATGAAAAAACAAAACCCTTCCTTTGTCCGTTTGGACGAGGGAAGGGTTTTTATGATTCTTTATTTTCTTCCAGAACCGCCAGGTTGCGGGTGAGGATGGTTTTTCCCCGCCAGGCGAAGGCATAGGCGCCGTATTTTTTCAGGAAGGCCCGGGAGGAAAGGCTGCGGAGTTCCTCCGCGGAGAGGGAAGGGATGCGCTGCTCTTTGATTTCCCGCAGGGGTGACGGCGCGGCCTGTCGGTTCCAGGGACAGATGCGCTGGCATTCATCGCAGCCGAAGAGAAGGGGCGTGCGGCGGAGGATGGCTTCCTCTTCCGCGGTGAGGGGTTCCTTCTTCTGTGTGATGTACGATTTGCATCGCCACGGGTGAAGCTGCGTCTCCGACAGGGCCCGGCCGGGACAGGCGTCAATGCAGGCGCGGCAGGATCCGCACCGGCTGGCCATGGGGCGGTCCGGCGCAAGGGGGATGGTTGTGAGAAGCGCCCCTATGGTAAAAAACGACCCGTATTTCGGATGGATGAGGCAGTGGTTCTTTCCGAAGAAGCCCAGTCCGGCCCGCCAGGCAAGCCATCGGTCAGTAAGGGGGCTCGTATCGGTAATGGCCGCGCACTGCGCCCCGGGAGCCATGGAGAGGATGACGTCGGAGAGGCGGGACAGGTATTGCCGGTTGATCCGGTGGTAATCTATGGGGCGGGCGTAGAGGGCAATGTTTCCCTGCTCCCTCTGGTCCGGCTTGTAGGGGAAGAGACAGACCACGGCAGAGAGGGCTCCCGGAAGCACGGCGTCCCAGGAGAGGCGCTTTTCTGCAGGCGGCGCAAAGGGGATGGGACCGGCGTCGGCGAGGCGGCGCAGGAGCTCTTGCCCGTCGTCGCGGACGCAGATGCCGCACGCATCAAGGCCGAGAGTGCCTGCGGCGTTTTTGATCAATGCAGCCAGTGACATGGCAGCCTCCGTAAAAAAAGCAGCATTGCTGCTGCTTACTGCTTCATACGTTTGGAAAGAATCTCCGCCACGCTTTCCGTGGGCAGGTCATCGCTGTCGTAAATCAGTCCCTTGGGGCTGTGGATAACGAGCCTGTCCATGAGATTCTGCTTGATGAGCTCATTGGTGGCGGACAGGAAGGACAGACAGGCAGCGTCATGGTATTTCTTCGTAATCAGGCGGGACAACCCGGGCGCCTTGAGGCGCTGCTGGATGTAGAGCTGATGAATGGCTTTCCAGCTTTTCTTTCGCGGACAGGCGCGGAGCATGATGATGACGCTGTAGCCCTTGCTCTTCAGGAATGCAATGGTCTTCTTGGTCTGCTCCACATTTTCCAGCGCGCCCTCCTGGATGAGGTTGTATCGCCCCTCAGCGGCGCGGTGCAGGGTGAGCATGGAGAGAAATTTGGCCTGGGGCAGGGAAAAGTACGCACAGTACTGGCCGTATTTTCTGAGCAGCTCCTGGTACCGGGGATGGAATCCGCGGAAGTTATCGCCCATGGACTGGATGATGTCCGCATCGTATTCCTCAATGATGACGGAGGACATGCGGGTTTTTCCCGACCCGGGCTGACCGGCCACAATGTAAGCCGTGGGCGCGTCCAGGTCGCCCGTTTTGCTGCCGGCGATGGAGGGCCACACCTTTTGTTCAAAAAGAAGGCGCATTTCATCTTCATCAAAGGCGCTTTCCTTCTGGATGAGCTTTTTCGTTATTTTTACGCCCGTAATGGGGCGGAAGACCTGATCCTTGATGTACTTGCTTTCAATGGCAAAGGCCTGACGGAGCATGGCAATCTGGTCATCAACGGAAATACCGTGGCCCGTACGGAGCTCCACCCTGGCCATATGGCGGATGGTGCGGCGCCACAGTCTGTACAATGTGGATAAATCGTCCGGCAGAATGTCGGAGGTGTCCCGCATGCCGACGAGCAGATTATGGATGACGGTGAAAATTTCCGCATTCACCTCAAGCTGCATGCCCATGGGAATGATTTCTGCGGATTCTTTTAATTCCCGGATGGTTCGCTCGTCATAAGGCATTACCCTACCACGTCCCTTTCTGAAATCATGAAGCGGCAAATACATATATTTTACAATTCTGAATTTATCATAACAAAAGCCATGGTATTTGTCGATGAAAAATTACGGGGCCTGTCAGGGAGGAAAGCCATCCTTGTTTTTTGCGTTTTGGATGTCTGCCGCGGCAGGCGTGCGAAGGGAATCAAAGGTATTCCAGGGACGGCCGAAATCGGTGAGGCAGCGTACGACCGTATCGTGAACCGTTCCGGCGAGAAGCGCGCCGAAGAGAGAAAACGTACCCGCATCGGTGAGGCACGGGCCTGCGGGATTGGTGATGATCATAAGGCCGTCTGTGGCGGTGCCCGTGGCGGGCAGACCGGATACGATGCTGGCGGTGCCCATGTCCTGAAGCGCCGCGGTTTTCCCTTCCGTGCAGGTCAGGAGGGCGCGCACCATGGTATAGTCCGGAAGAGATACGTTGGTGAGCACCATAAGGTTGATCGTTCCATGAGGGACGTACTGCCCGTTTTCCTCGCGGTAAAGCGGGGGATCCCCTGCGCGGACGGCCGTTTTTTCCACGCCTCCCGTGGCAATGACTTCTACGGTGATTCCGTGGGCCTGGCGGACGGTGCGGCGGTACTTATCCATGCTGGCGGAGGTGAGAAAGGCGCAGCTTTCCTCCGGCCTGCATCCGGCCTCAATGAGCGAGAGGCGGAGGTATGCCGCGGGCGATCCGCCGGGGAAGTCTGCCTCGTGCGGCCAGTAGCCGGTGAGCTTCTGGTTGAGGGCCCAGCGCACCTGCCGAAAGCCGCCGCCCCAGAGGGAGGTGGAAAGGACGGTGCGTACGCCGGAAAAGGAAAGAAGGAGGGCGGTCTCTGTTTGATGAAGTGTGCCCCCGCAGGACAGAGAAATCATGGAAGCCTCCGGAAAAGAGGATAGGGGAAGCGCCGCCGGGATTTTCCGCGCGTTTCTTGAAGGTTGATTTCAATTATGATAACATGAAATTGATTTTTTTGCCCGATTGTGGGAGTTTCAGTGCAAAAGGAGGGGCGCTGTTGCTTTCTATTTATTTTACCGTTGCGGTAGTGCTCCTTGTGACCGCGGCGTTTTTCTGCGTTTGCTGGGTCGCGGTGTGCGGAATGCCCGCCAATGGAACGTTCTATGTGCGTGCCTTGCTTTCGGAGGGAGTCTCCAGAGGGAAGCGATACGTAAACAAAGTCCGTCGTCCTGAGCCCGCCAGGGATGCGTCGGATATACAGCCCAGTCCGTCTGCCGGGCAGGTCAATGAAGCCACCCAGGTCATCCATGTGGGCGCGCTTCGCCAGGAAACCGAGGACGGGGCGACCCGCGTATTTGATCGGAATGAAGTGTCGGGCATATCGGCTGTATCAGAAAGAAAAATCCGGCCGAGGTCCAAGGGCTTTGCCCTGGAGCCGGAGCCCAAAATTATGGAAAATCCCCAGCCGCCGGAGGTGCTGGAGGAATATTTTGTGCGCCATTTTTTGAACCAGTACGGCGCGGTATCCCGCACGGCGGCGCAGGATACGCGCACGGTCACTCACCATCTCATTGAACGGGCCCGGGCGCTCGCAGGGAAAGAGGCTTCTGATGTGCTCACGCACATCATGGTGCAGGAGGCCCTGCAGAACGCGCAGCGGACCTATGTGATGCTTCCCAACGAAACGGTGCTCGGAATGGTGGGCGATGCGTTCTACGATGTGGCGCAGGGAAATAAATACGACACGCGGACAATTCTTGCCTATGATGCGCTGCGGGTCATGCCCCGAATGGAAATGGAGCAGTTCCACGCCCTGGCGCTGCTGCTTCTGTTTCATTATTCCCGGAATATGGAAAACGTGAGCGCCCCGGCGCTGAAGGCCTATGCGGAGCGCTATGTGGCGCCCTGTCTGCAGGGGCTTCCCAGTGAATACAGCGGCTACCAGCAGCTGGAGTACCTCCACTGCGTGTCATTGGAAAACAAGGATATCTCCTTTGGACAGGTCCTTCGCGATTCCTACCCGCTCGTCTTTTCCTACCGCGGCTGCATGAAGTCGGAGCTGGAAAATATACGGCCCGAATGGCCGGCGGGCTCTATTGTGCCGAGCTTGTTCAATACCTATTTCAAGGCGGCGGTGATTGATGATTCCCTGCTGCCGGAATATTTTGAAAAATACCACATTGACAGCGAGCGGGAGCAGACACTGCTGAACGCGCTGCTCCATTCCCGCCCTGTGGTGTATGACCGGAAGGAAATGGAGCACATCCTCCGCCGGACCGCCCCGGCGCTGGCAGAGCTGCAGAAGGTATGGGACGGCAGTCTGCTTCGCCGGTCCTCTCTTACGCTCATGGGTATGTACATCGCGCAGATTCATGTGCGGGAGCTGATTGGGGAAGAATTTGACCTGTCCCACTGGATGTAAATGGATAAATATATGATTGGAAGAGGACGCCGCGTCGAATAATGCGCGGCGCCGTTTTTGAACGGTAAGGGCTTTGGCGCCTGGTTCTTTGCATAAGGAGATAGTATGGGCATTTTTGACATTGTCGGACCCGTCATGATAGGCCCGTCCAGCTCGCACACCGCGGGGGCGGCGCGTATCGGCCGGCTCACGCTGGAGATTCTGGGGGAAAAGATGGTTTCGGCGGATATCACTTTGTATGGGTCCTTTGCCAAGACAGGACAGGGCCATGGCACGGACAAGGCGCTGGCGGCGGGCCTTCTCGGATTTCCCCCCTCATCGGATAAAATCCGGGACGCGATAAACCTGGCCTGCAAAATGGGCGTGAATATGCGCTTCCATTATTCCAATGAGGAAAAGGGGCATCCGAACGTGGCTGCCATTCGTGCCGTGGGTGTGAGCGGCCGCAAGGTCCACACGGTGGGGCGTTCCCTGGGAGGGGGCCGCGTGCTGATTACGGATATTGACGGCTATTCCGTGGAAATCGGGGGAGAGGAATACACCCTCATTGTGCATCACCAGGACGTGCCTGGCGTGATTGCGCAGGTCTGCCTGATCCTCGCCGGATACCACCTCAACATTTCCAATATGAAGGTGTTCCGTAAAAAGCGCGGCGACGACGCGGTGATGATCATTCACACGGATGACAAGGTGCCTGACAATGTGGTGAGCGAGCTGAAGACATGCAGCCGTCACGTGGCGAAGGTGCTGGCGCTGGGTATTATCTGAGGAGGACGGCATGAAGGAGTATCATTCCATTCGGGAGCTTTTTGAAGAGGCGGACCGCCGTCACTGCTCCCCCGGGGTCATCGCCTGCCGGAGAGAAGCAGAGGACGGAAATATTTCCTATGAAGACGCGTGGGCGCGCATGAAAAATCTCATCCCCGTTTTTGAGCATTCCGTTCGTCGGGGACTGGCGGACAAATCGCTCTCCGTAAGCGGGATGGTTGGCGGGGACGCCAACCGGTTTTTCCGGGCCAGAATGCGGTTTTTGAGCCCTGTCTGCCGGCGGGCCTGCGCCTATGCCATGGCGGCAGCGGAAGCCAATGCAAAAATGTACCGCATCGTGGCCTGTCCCACCGCGGGGGCCTGCGGCATTGTGCCCGCCGTGTTCGGTGCGGTGGGGCATGAGATCCACGCCACCGCCGACGAGTACACCCGCGCGCTGTTTACCGCCGGCGCGATTGGACGGATTGTGGCGGAGCACGCCTCCATCGCTGGTGCGGTGGGAGGCTGTCAGGCGGAATGCGGCACGGCCATAGGAATGGCTGCGGCCGGGGCGGTTGACCTTATGGGCGGCACGACGGAGCAGATGGGCCATGCCCTGGCGCTGGGCATAAAAAACGTGATGGGCCTCGTGTGTGACCCCGTGGCGGGACTGGTGGAGGTTCCCTGCGTCAAGCGGAACGGTTTTGATGCGGTCATTGCGCTCACCGCGGCGGAAATGGCCCTTTCGGGCATCAAGAGCGTCATTCCTCCCGATGAAGTGATTGAAACCATGGGGAAGGTGGGCCGCCTCCTGCCGGAATCCCTGCGGGAAACGAGCGAGGCCGGTTTGGCCATGTCGCCTACGGGCCAGCGCATCGCCAAAGAGCTGAAGCGGAAGATGAAGAATTCGTAAATTCAGCGCATCAAAAATAAAAAAGCAGCAGACTCACTGCCGGAAATGGAGCAGTGAGTTTTTTTGGGGAAGCTTTGGTTCATGGCGGCGGGGACCTGTATTGGCCTGGCGGCAGAGGCGCCGGGAAAGCGGCGATTTTTCTGAAAAATTTGGCGTTTTTATCCTTGACAATTGGCGCGGAACCCGTTAAAATGCTCTTTGTGAGATTTGTCCGGAAACCACTAGCCCCGGAGGAAGGATGAAATCTTGCGGTCAATATTTAAGGAGGAAACAGCATGAAAGATACATTTATGGCCAATTCGAGCAATATCACTCGGAAATGGTATGTCGTTGACGCTGAAGGCAAAACTCTTGGCCGTTTAGCTGCCGGGGTGGCAGAAATCCTTCGGGGTAAGAATAAGGTTACTTTTACACCGCATGTTGACACCGGCGATTATGTCATCATTGTCAATGCGGACAAGGTTGTTCTCACCGGCAAGAAGCTGACGAAGAAGGTGTACTTCCACTATACCGGATACATCGGCGGAGATCGGTACGAAAAGGCAAACTACATGCTGAAGTACAAGCCGGTGAAGATGGTGGAGCATGCGATTCGCGGCATGCTGCCGAAGAACAGACTTGGAGATCAGATGTACAGAAAGCTCCATGTGTATGCAGGGCCCGAACATCCCCATGCAGCACAGCAGCCGGAAGAACTGAAATTTGACATCCGTTAATACCAGAAGGGAAGGGAAAAAACATGGCAGAAGCTACTTACTACGGCACGGGCCGCAGAAAAACATCCGTTGCCAGAGTCCGTCTGGTACCGGGTCAGGGAAATATTATCATCAATGGACGCACCCTTGATGACTACTTCGATTTGAAGACTCTCGAGCTCATCATTAAGCAGCCCCTTGAACTGACGGGCACGACGGCCGCTTACGATGTGATCGCCAATGTGAAGGGCGGCGGCCGTACAGGTCAGGCAGGCGCCATTCGTCACGGCATCAGCCGTGCGCTGCTCGAAGTGGACGGAGAGTACCGCAAGGTGCTGAAGAGCGCTGGCCTTCTCACGCGGGATCCCCGTATGAAGGAACGTAAGAAATACGGTCTCAAGAAAGCAAGAAGAGCAAGCCAGTTCAGCAAGCGCTGATACGAAAAAAAGATGCGGATATCCGCATCTTTTTTGGTTGGAGAATAACGGTCAAAAGGGGATAGGCTGGTCATCGAAGGAGGCGGCCGGCCGCGCAAAAAAGGACAGGGCATGATCCAGTGCCCTGTCCTTTTGGCTTACAGCCCCTTTTGTTCAATGCCGCTTACGAGGTACCCGAGATGGACGGTGGAATTCATCAGAACCAGGCGCCAGCGGCCGTCGCTGTATTCGACCACATTGATGCACGCATTGTCCTGTTTGATTTGCCAGAAGTGATCTATATCGATGCCGAGAAGGTCGCAGAGGATGACCTTGTTTACCGCGTCATGGGCGGCGACAAGAACGGTTTTTCCGTCATATGTTTCGGCCATGTCGTCAAAAGCGGCTCTGGCCCGGCGGCGCACATCCTCCAGGTTTTCGCCCCCGGGCATCTGCACCCTCGCAGGGTGGGTGTGCCAGAGGTGAAATTCCGTGGGATACCGTGCCTTGATGTCTTCGGCAAATTCGCCTTCCCAGGCGCCGTGGGAGATTTCTGTAAGGCGGTCGTCGCAGGTTACGGAGAGATTGTGAAGGGCGGCGGTGAATCCGCAGGTGTCCTTTGCTCTTGAAAGGGGGCTGGAGACGGCCGCATCGATGGTAAGGGAGCGCAGAGCCTCCGCCGCAGCGCGGCCCTGGGCGATGCCCCTCGGGGACAGAGGCGTGTCCACCTGCCCCTGGTACCGTCCCTCCACGTTCCACGTGGTTTCCCCGTGCCGGATAAGAATAATACGAACCATGGCAGACCTCAGTGTTTTTCGCAATTAATAACTTTCAAGTCAAGAATGCCGTCAATGTTTTTGAGAGCAATGAGGAGATCATTGGGCAGATCCGCATCGAGAGCCACCGCCATGATATTGGTGCCTTCCTGGGGCGTGCGGCCCACCTGCATGCCGTTGATGTTGATGCCTGCATTTCCGAGGATGCCCGCGATTTGCCCAATCATGTTCGGCCGGTCCGCATGGGGGGCGATGAGGAGGTAGCCCTTGGGCTCGAAATCCATGAGGTAGCCGTCAATCTGGACGATCTTGGCCTCCCGGCGGTCAAAGAGAACGCCCGTGATCTGATGGGTGCCTTTTTCTGTTTCAATGGTGACCGTGATGGAGGTGGTGAAGTAGGTGCCCTTGCTGCCCTTGATTTCCCGAACCTCCATGTGGCGTTCTTCTGCAATGTTTCTTGCATTGACGAAGTTGACAGTGGCCTGGAGTACCGGCGTGAGCAGTCCTTTGATGACGGCGGTGGTGAGGGGGGCCACCTCCGTGTCATGAAGCTCGCCGGTGTACTCCACCGTAACGCGGCCGATGTGCCCATCCGCCAGGTAAATGGCGATGTTGCCCATCCGCTCGCACAGGTCGAAGTAGGGCTGGATGACAGCGAGGGTGCTCTTCGTGATGGGGGAGGCATTGACCGCGGTGGCTACCGGCTCGCCGTGGAGCGCATCAGCGACGCCTTTGGCGGCATCGGTGGCTACGCCGATCTGCGCTTCTATCGTGGAAGCGCCGAGATGGGGGGTCAGGCAGACATTTTTCATGCCGATGAACGGGTTGTCTTCCGGCTTCAAAGGCTCGCTCGCCCATACGTCAATACCGGCGGCGGCCACCTTCCCCGTTTTAAGGGCTTCTGCCAGGTCCTCAATTTTGATAACCGCGCCGCGGCTCGCATTGACAATGCGCACGCCGTCCTTCATTTTGGCAATTTCTTTTGCGGAAATCATGTGGAATGTTTCATCCGTAAGGGGGGTATGAAGGGTGATGAAATCGGACT
This sequence comes from uncultured Dialister sp., assembly GCA_964587685.1. Classification (GTDB taxonomy): domain Bacteria; phylum Bacillota; class Negativicutes; order Veillonellales; family Dialisteraceae; genus UBA1822. Next base: position 67,618 of record CAZPLS010000001.1, on the reverse strand, counting down.
GTGCGAGAAGGGTATCCAGATCGACCAGCTCCACGCCGAGCTGCTTGCCCCGTTCGAGGGGAATATAGGGGTCATAGCCAATGGTCCGCATGTTGAACGCCTGCAGGCGTTTGGCCACATTGGATCCCACACGGCCTACGCCGATAATCCCTACGGTCTTATCGAGAAGCTGGATGCCGGTGAAGCTTTTTCTGTCCCATAAGCCTTCCATGATGGATTGATGGGCCTGCGGAACATAGCGCGTCATGGCCAGCATAAGAGCCAGGGTGTGCTCGCAGGCGGCGATGGTGTTGGATTCAGGGGTGTTGACTACCGTAATGCCGTGCTTGGTTGCGGCAGGAATGTCAATGCCGTCCACGCCGACGCCGGCGCGGCCGATGACCTTCAGGTTCTTTGCCGCTTCGATGACTTTGGCGGTGATGCGGGTCTGGCTGCGGGTGATGATGGCATCATAGCTCACGATAGCCTTGCAGAGTTCATCCTCCTCCATGTTGGGGAGAATATCCACGAGGAATTCCTTTTCCAGGTATTCTTTGGCTTCCTTGGCGACGTCGTTGGTGATAAAGATTTTGTACATGAGAGGGCCTCCTTTTTACATAACAGAGAATCAGCCGTTGGTACGCGCATATTCCTTCATAAAATCCGTCATGGCTTCCGCCGCTTCCAGCGTGACCGCATTGTACAGAGATACGCGGCAGCCGCCCACGAGGCGATGGCCGCCCACGCCGATAAGCTGGTTTTCTTTGGCTTTGGCGATAAAGTCTTTTTCCATGGCGGGATCCGCCAGATTGAACGTCACATTCATGCGGCTCCGGAAGGCAGGCTCGGCATGACCCCGGTAGAATCCGCCGCTTCCATCAATGGTGTCGTAGAGAAGGTCGGCCTTCTTTTTGTTCAGAATTTCCATTGCGTCCACGCCGCCCATATTCTTGATCCAGTGAAGCATTTTGTTCAGCGTGTAAATGCAGAAAACCGACGGCGTATTGTAGGTGGAATCCTTGTCCACAAAGGTGCGGTATTTCAGGAACTCCGGCACATCGGTGCGCGCCGTTTCAAGGAAATCTTTTTTGATAATGGCGAGGGCCGTTCCGGCGGCGCCGAGATTTTTCTGAATGCCTGCCCAGATCAGGGAAAACTGGCGGCAGTCGACGCGGCGGGAGAGAATGTCGCTGGACATATCGCAGATAAGGGGCACCTGGACCTGGGGAAATTCCCAGTATTCCGTACCGTAAATGGTATTGTTCGTTGTGATGTGGAGATAATCGGTGCCGGGACGGATGTCATAGGTATTCGGGATATAGGAATAGTTTCTGTCCCCGGCGGAGTTGGCGTCATAGGCTTCGCCGAAAAATTGGGCCGCATCCCGCGCCTTGCTGGCCCATACCCCCGTGTCGGCATAGGCCGCGCGGGTGTGAAGGAAATTGTACGCCTCCATGACAAACTGCATGGAGCCGCCGCCCTGGACGAAAATGATCTCCTGGTCATCGCCGAGCTCCATCAGCTCTGCAAGGAGCGCCTTCGTTTCTGCCAGAAGGGCCAGAAATTCTTTGGAGCGGTGACTCATTTCAATGATGCCCATGCCTGTGCCGCCGTAATCGGTGAATTCGTCCCGTATTTCCTCCAGGACGGAAAGCGGCATCGGGGAAGGGCCGGCGTTGAAGTTCCATACGCGTTTCATACTATCCTCCTTATTGAAACAAAAAAAGAGAAGTGTCCCATGGGACGAGCTTCTCTTCTCGCGGTGCCACCCAATTTGCCAAAGACAGTCCGGATAATAAAAAAGTCTCTTCATCCCAAGGGACGAGAGAACCCGCGATACCACCCAAATTGCCTTACGGCCATCTTGCGTCTGCTGTAACGGGCAGGCCCGATGAATTCTTCACTCATCGCTCTGAAGCGGAAAGACAGTTTCCTCCTGACAGCTCGCACCAACCGCTGCCTCTCTGTAAGGATTCCCAGTCCCTTCTCCATCCTTGCGTGTATGTACTGGTTTTTATGAGTATATCCAATAGAAGGGATGGATGTCAAGAGTGAGTTTTGAAAATTTTAAATGAAGATAAGGGCGTTCGTGCTATAATAGATGCAATGTGGGAATTGACGTACCGGGAAAGCAGCAACGCACAGGCCCATTTGGGGCAGCCATGCCCGGGCGGGTCTATGCGTTATCATTGATAGGAACGATGAAGATACTATATAATGGACTTAAAGGAAAAATGAACGTTGCAAGCGAGAAGGAGATCATTATGCAGGAATTGAGTTACAGAGAAAGATGGATTAACAGACATTCCGTATACCAGGTGTCTGTCATTGACGCTCTGATGCAGGGCGTGATGGAAGGCGTGATTTCGGTGAAGGAGCTCCTTTGCCGCGGGGATTTTGGCATCGGCACCTTTGAGGGCATTGACGGTGAGCTGGTGGTTCTTGATGGAACGGCCTATGTTTGTAAGGATGACGGCACGGTGGAGGAAGCCCTGCCGGAGAAGATGGTTTCCTTTGCGCAGGTGACCTGCTTTGACCGGTTTGCGCCGCTGCACCGCATCGAGGGCATCGGAAACCGGGAGGAAATGGAAGAAAAGATCGGCGAGTGGACCCTGGAGGATCCCAACATTATTTATGCGATCCGGGGCCATGTGGATGATGCGGCGGTGGAGGTCCGCAGCATTGGAAAGCAGGAGAAGCCCTATCCCACACTGCTGGAGGCGGCGAAGGCGCAGAAGGTATTCCACATGAAGCACGTGTCCGGGACCCTTTTGGGATTCCTCTTTCCCCGGTTTATGACCCACGTTAATATTCCGTTCTGGCATTTTCATTTCCTGGCGGATGACCTGTCCTGCGGCGGCCATTTGCTGGATATACAGTCAGAGGTAATGAACCTGCAGGTGTATCCCATTTTTGAGCATGCTGTCCGCCTGCCGGAGGGGAAAGCCTTTTCCCGGATCTGTCTCTGCGATACGCGGGACATGGAAAAGGCCATGCGCGATACAGAAGAATAATGGAAAAGGAGCAGCCCTTTGGAAGGGGCTGCTCCTTTTCTAGCTGCGGGTGACAGGCGCTTTTTGTGCGCCCAGGAATCGGACCAGGGCCGCTGGCGCCAGGCACACCTGCATGCCCCGCTGGCCGGCGCTGATGCTGATGGTGCTGTGCTCGTCGCAGGAGCTGTCAATATATGTGGGAAATTGTTTCTTCATGCCAATGGGGGAGCATCCGCCGCGGATGTATCCCGTCAGGCCGGGAAGCTCCCGCACATGGAGCATGGACACACTCTTGTTGCCGCTTACATGAGCGGCTGTTTTCAGGTCAAGCTCCTGGTCCGAGGGGAGGCAGAATACGACCGGTCCCGTTTTGTCGCCCCGGACGACGATGGTTTTGAAGACCATATCCGCCGGCATGCCCAGTGCCTCTGCGGCATGCACGCCCGAAAGGTCGCTTTCGTCATAGGGATAGGATTTGGCTGTGTAAGGGATATGCGCCTTGTCAAGAATGCGCATCACATTGGTTTTCTTTTCCTTGCTCATAGAGATTTCCTTTGCTGAATTGTTCTTATCATGAAGAGAAAAGGGCGCGTTGTCAAGAGCAGGGAAGACGGGAGAGCAGGGAACCGGGAAAGCGGGCCGGAAAGAGACCGATATTTCAGGGAGGGAATGATATAATAAAGTACAGAGGCGTACGGCGCCGGTGAGGAGGACGCATGTATCTTTCCAGAATTACCATCGAAAATTACCGCACCTTCCGATCCCTGGAAATGGTTTTTCATGAGCGCGTGAATTACCTCGTGGGAGATAATAACATAGGGAAAAGCAATTTCCTTGATTTGCTGGGCACCACCCTTTCCGGCTGCGGATTTCGGGAAAGAGATTTTCAGGATCCGGAGCGGCCCATTCGCGTGGTGTACACCCTGTCTGTCGGAGATAAGGGCACGGAAGATACGGTGGATCTTGTGCTGACGCAGCACATCCATGAAGTGATGCCCCATTTGACAAACGGTCAGGGAGAAGAGCTGCCTCTGGAATATATCCGCCGGATGTACTATTTGGCCCAGTCGCTTCATGAGGCGATGCAGAGACAAAATATCATAAGGGGAGCGGCGGAAATCCGGGAGCTCTTTGAAGCGTGCCTTCATTTCAGCGAGGAGAACTGCCGGAATCTGGAAAGGCTCTTTGCGCAGGACGGCATCGAACTGGATATGTCGGGGGCCGCCGATGCGGCGGCGATGCGGCTGATGCACGCCATTTTTGGCCATTCCCATGGCGGCGCCGGGCGAAGCACCATGCAGGTACTCCTTGCCGCGGGGACCTACGTGCTGTCCCGGCTGTTTCAGAAAAAGAAAAGCCGGGCGGTTCCCTTTGAAGAAATTGTCATGACCGATAAAAAAGGGAAGCGCTACTTGCCGGTCATGGTGAGCATCGATGAGCCGGAGCAGCACATGAATCCCTACATGCAGCGGGCGGTGCTGTCCTTTCTGCAGCGGATTCTGAACAATGAAGAGCCGCTTTTTGTGCAGCTGCTCCAGGAGGTGTTCGGAATTGACGGGCTGGACGGCCAGCTTTTCGTGGTGACCCATTCGGCAGAGGCGCTGATCAACGATTACCGCACCATCATCCGGCTCTACTGGGGGCCGGGTATGGAAGTGCGCGCGGCCTGCGGCGCTTCGTTTCATTTTGACAGGGAAATAGAAAAGCACCTGATTATGCATTTCCCCGAGGTAAAAGAGGCTCTGTATGCCCAGTGCGCCGTTCTGGTGGAGGGCGAGACGGAGTATGGGTCCTTTGAATACTTTGCGCGCACGATGAAGATGGATTTTGATTACCAGGGGATTTGTCTCATCAATGCCCGGGGGGAGAGCTCCATTGCCAAAATTGCCAAGCTGATGCGACGTTTCCACGTCCCGGCGGTCTGCTTCTATGACCGGGACGTCATGACCGGGTCGAAGACGTCGCCGTATGTATTTTATACGGACTATATCTGCTATGAGATGGATGTGGTCATGACCTGCCTTGGGAGAAACAAGCGGCGCATGCTCGATGAAATTATTCGGAGCACCGGGGAAGGGAGCACCTATGTATCGTCAGCCATGGTGAAGAAGGCTGGCCAGAAGCTGGAGCAGACCCGGTACTTCAACCGGCCAAGGAAGCTGGAAAATATTTCCGGCCGGGACGAGAGGGCCCTGCAATTTTACTACTTTGCCTGGCTCTACGGCAACAAGGGGGTCATCATGGGCCGGGTCCTGGGGCTGGCTCTCGGGGAGGAGGATATTCCTCCGTCCTTCCGCCGGGTCATCGAAGCGGCGTCAGCGCTGGCGCACCGCAGGGAAAGAGAACGGGCAGAACACATGAGTACTTGAATTTTGCCTGTATGTCCTTTATTATTGATGGGAATGGAACATTTTACATTTGACAGGAGGGAAATACACGGGGCCGCGGGGCGGCGGGTATTTCCCTCCATGCGCGAAAGCGCAGGGGAAAGGAGGCCGACATGGGAGAGGTTGTGCTCACCGGACGTTCCATCTTGGGGCTGGAAGATCTTACGGCAGATGAAATCCGACGTGTGCTTGAGATGGCTGATCAGATGAAACGGATCGTGCTTTCAGGGAATAAGAAAAAAGAGTATCTGAAAGGGAAATCCATTGTTACTGTTTTTTCGGAAGCATCCACGCGGACCCGCAGTTCCTTCGAGCTGGCAGGAAAGTATCTTGGTGCGGATGTGGTGAATATTACAAAGAGCGGCAGCTCGATGACGAAAGGGGAGAGCATGAGAGATACCCTCCTGACCGTTTTTGCGATGGGGGTGGATGCGGTAGTCATTCGTGATTCGTCAGAGGGCGCCGCTCTTTTTGCATCTAAGGTATGGAGTCCTCTGGTGAAGACCCCGGTTATATTTAATGGCGGGGACGGTGCGCATGAGCATCCGAGCCAGGCGCTTCTTGATCTCTATACGGTCAGACAGGCTGGCATTCCCTTTGAGGGGATGAAGTATGTCATCCTGGGAGATGTTCTGCATTCCCGTGTGGCAAGAAGCGATATTTACGGTTTTCTCAAAATGGGGGCAAAGGTGCATCTCTACGGACCGCGCACGCTGGTGCCGCCGGAGCTTGCCGATTTGGGCGTGGTGATTGACGACAGCATTGAAGAGGCATTGCGGGATGCCGATGCGGTGAATGTACTTCGCATTCAATTGGAACGGTCGGCGGCAGGCTTTATCCCGACACTTCGGGAATATGCCCGCGTGTTCGGCCTCACGGCGGCGCGGCTCCGACTGGCCAAACCGCATGCAGTCGTGCTCCATCCCGGGCCGATGAATCGGGGTGTAGAGATTGCCTATGATGTGGCCTATGATGAACAATCCATGATTCAGGAAGAAGTGCGAAACGGCGTGGCCATTCGAATGGCGCTTTTGTATTTGACACTGACGGAGGGGAAGAACCTTGAAGCTGATCATTAAGAACGGCATCATCATCAATCCGGCCATGGGTCAGCATGAGGCGGGCGATGTGGTGATCAAAAACGGGCGCATCCTCGCTGCCGGCGGGACGGCCGAAGCGGATGCGTCGGCGGACATATACGATGCAAAGGGATGCTTTGTGGTTCCCGGGCTCATAGATATGCATGTGCACCTCCGGGAACCGGGGCAGGAAGCAAAGGAAGACATGTATACCGGCACGCAGGCGGCCGCTGCCGGAGGGGTGACCCGCGTAGCGACTATGGCCAATACATCGCCGGTCATTGACAATGCGGCCGTTCTCCGCGACGTGCAGAAGCGAGCGGAGCGTCTGGGCGTGGTGAAGGTAAGCATTATCGGAGCCGTGTCAAAGAATCTTGAGGGAAAGCAGCTTTCCGAAATGGGAGATATGGCGGCGGCCGGCGCTGCGGCATTCTCTGATGACGGCCATTATGTGGAAAGCGCCAATTTTATGCGCCGGGCCATGGAATATGCAAACATGTTCGGCCGCATGGTCATTGATCATGCGGAGGATATGACCATGTGCGGCGACGGTTACATGAATGAAGGAAAGGTGTCCTACCGCATCGGCGTTACGGGCAGGCCGGCGGCCGGGGAGGACCTGGCAGTGGCAAGAGATATCATTCTGTCAAGGCTCACGGGCTGCCATGTGCATATTGCCCATGTGAGCTCCAAGGGCGCGGTGGAGCTGATTCGCCGGGCCAAGGCAGATGGGTATTCGGTGTCGACGGAAGTGACGGCGCAGCACCTCTTTTTCACCGATGACTGCCTGAGAAATTATGATACGGCATTTAAAATGGCGCCGCCCATTCGCACGGAGGAGGATCGGCAGGCACTGATTGAGGGTCTGCTTGACGGGACGATAGATGCCATTATTACGGACCACGCGCCGCATACGAATGAGGAAAAGGACGCGCCGTTCTGCTGTGCTCCCAACGGCATCGCCGGGCTGGAAACCTCTCTGGCCGCGGTTCTGACGGAGCTGTACCACAAAGGGCGCATAACCATAGACCGCATTGTGGAGCTCATGTCTGTCAATCCCGCCCGCCTGCTCGGCGTGGAGGGGGGCTCTCTGGCTGAGGGCGCGCCGGCGGATGTGACGGTCATAGATCCCAATAAGGAGTGGACCGTGTACGGAAAAGAGCTCTACACCAAAGCTCTCTTTACCCCTTTTGAAGGCGTTACACTGAAGGGAAAGGCTGTGCTCACGGTGGTGGATGGAGACATTGTGATGAAGGAAGGGAAAGTGCTGAAATGAAAGGGTATCTCATACTGGAAAACGGAGCCCGTTTTGAAGGAGAGCTCCTCGGTACGGCCGAAGGGCTCGGGGAGGTTGTGTTTAATACCGGCATGACCGGCTATCAGGAATGCTTTACGGACCCTTCCTATGAAGGCCAGATTCTGACGCTCACCTATCCCCTCATCGGCAACTACGGCGCAAACGACGCGTTCATGCAGAATGCCAAGCCCGCTGCGGCCGGGTATGTGTTGGACCAAATCTGCTTCCACCCCAGCAACTGGGAATGCAGGGAATCCATATCGGATTTCATCAGGCGGTATCGGGTGCCCTGCCTGTACCATGTGGACACCCGGGCGGTGACGCGCACCCTTCGTTCGCAGGGCGTGATGAAGGGGGTCATTGTCAGTGCGGACCGCAGGGAAGAGGACATCAGGGAATGGCTGTCCCAGCCGCTCCATCGGGACCAGGTGAAGCGGGTGACCACCGCGGTACCCTACACCTATGGAAACGGTAAGTACAAGGTAGCCCTCCTTGACTGCGGGCTGAAGAAAAATATTCTCGTGAGCCTTGCGGTCAATGACTGCACGGTCCATGTCTTCCCATCGGACACACCGGCGGAGGAGCTCCTGTCCATTGCACCGGACGGCATCTTCCTGTCGCCCGGACCGGGAGATCCGCAGGACCTGGACTATGTGGTGAAGACGGTGCAGCAGATTGCGGACAAAAAGCCTGTGTTCGGGATCTGCATGGGCCTGCAGGTGCTGGCCCTTGCCTTCGGGGCGCGTACCTTCAAGCTGCCCTTCGGCCACCGCGGCGCCAATCACCCTGTCAAGGATTTTCGCACGGGCCGCGTGTACATTACCAGCCAGAACCATGGCTATGCCGTGTCAGATGAGGGGCTCCCTGACTGCCTCGAGGTGACGCACCGGAGCATCAATGACGGAACCATAGAAGGGTTCCGCCACAAAACGCTTCCCATTCAGGCCGTGCAGTACCACCCGGAGGCCGCTCCCGGACCGACGGACAATTACTACCTGTTCACCCAGTTTAAAGAAGCAATGGAGGCCGCTGCCAAATGATAAATCCAGAGATAAAGAAAGTTTTGGTTATTGGTTCCGGACCAATCATCATCGGCCAGGCGGCAGAATTTGACTATGCCGGTACGCAGGCCTGCCGGTCGCTTCATGAAGAGGGCATCGAGGTGGTGCTGGTGAACAGCAATCCTTCCACCATTATGACCGATGCGGATATTGCGGACAGAGTTTATATTGAACCGATCACACTTCCTTTTGTGACGGAAGTGATCAAAAAAGAACGGCCCGATGCGCTGCTGGCCACACTCGGCGGGCAAGTGGGCCTCAATATGGCCGTGCAGCTGGCCAATGCGGGCGTGCTGGACGAGTACAACGTGAAGCTGCTCGGTACCTCCCTGCGGGCGATTCAGCACGCGGAGGACCGGGAGCTCTTTAAGAAGGCCATGGAGGAAATCAACCAGCCCGTACCGGAATCGGACGTATTTGAGGAGCTTGAACCGGCCATGGCCTTTGCGGAGAAGATCGGGTATCCGGTTATCATCCGCCCTGCCTACACCCTGGGCGGTACTGGCGGCGGCATTGCCCACGACCGGTATGAAATGGAGGAAATTGCCACTCGCGGCATCAAGCTGTCTCCCATCAATCAGATTCTCGTGGAACGCAGCGTTGCGGGATGGAAGGAAATTGAATTTGAAGTGATGCGCGACAGCGCGGACAACTGCATCATTGTCTGCTCCATGGAAAACGTGGATCCGGTAGGTGTTCATACCGGCGATTCCATTGTCGTGGCGCCGACACAGACGCTGACGGATCAGCAGTTTCAGATGCTTCGCACGGCGTCCATCCAGATCATCCGCTACCTGGAAATTGAAGGGGGCTGCAACGTGCAGTACGCTCTTGATTCGCGGACAAACAATTACTATGTCATCGAAGTGAATCCCCGGGTGAGTCGTTCTTCCGCCCTTGCGTCCAAAGCGACGGGGTATCCCATTGCGAAGGTAGCGGCCAAAATTGCGCTTGGCATGCATCTTGATGAAATCACCAATGCCATTACGGGCAATACAAAAGCCTGCTTTGAGCCGTCCATTGACTACGTGGTGCTGAAATTCCCGCGGTGGCCCTTTGAGAAGTTTACCCTTGCCGACCGCGCCATCGGCACACAGATGAAGGCAACCGGCGAGGTGATGGCTATTGACCGCACGTTTGAAGGGGCGCTGATTAAGGCCATGCGCTGCCTGGAGGTGGGCGAGGGATACATTCACCTGGCCAAGCTGGACAATCAGTCTCTGTACGACATTCGCTGCCTCCTTCATCGGGTGGATGATGAACGTCTTTTCGTTGTCGCAGAAGCGCTGTGGCGCGGCATTGAACCGGAGGAAATCAACCGCATTACCAAAATCGATCTGTTCTTCCTCTATAAAATCAAAAACATCATCATGGCAGAGGAACGGCTCCGGAAGGAAGGCCTCAATGAGGATACGCTCCGCAATGCCAAGCGCATTCACATGCCCGACAGCGCCATTGCCCACTTCATTCCGGAGGATACGAAGGATGTCACCCGGCTGAAAAAGAAGCTGCAGATTCATCCGGACTACAAGATGGTGGACACCTGCGCCGCCGAATTTGAAGCACACACGCCGTACTACTACTCCACCTACGGACAGGAGGACGAGGTGAAACCGCAGGGAGAGAATTCCGTGGTGGTCTTTGGCTCCGGCCCCATCCGTATCGGTCAGGGTATCGAATTTGATTACTGCTCCGTTCACGCCTCCTGGGCGCTGCGCAAGGCAGGGAAGCGTTCCATTGTCATCAATAACAACCCGGAAACGGTGTCCACCGACTTTGACACGTCGGACGCGCTTTACTTCGAGCCGCTCACGGAAGAAGACGTGATGGAGATCATTGAAAAGGAAAAGCCCGAAGGCGTTATCTGCCAGTTCGGCGGACAGACGGCCATCAATCTGGCATCACCCATGGCCAAGCAGGGCGTGCGCATCATCGGCACGTCCAACGAAGGCATTGACCTGGCTGAGGACAGAGAGCGTTTTGACACACTCATGGGTCAGCTGCGGATTCCCCGTCCGAAGGGATGCCTTGTGGAAAGCGTGGCGGAAGCGCTGGAAAAGACAAAGGAATTGGATTATCCCCTTATTGTCCGGCCGAGCTATGTCCTGGGCGGCCGCGCCATGCAGATTGTGTATGAGGAAGCAGAGCTGATACAGTACCTGCGCGAAGCGGTGGTGGCCTCTCACGAGCACCCGGTGCTGATTGACCAGTACATGGTGGGCCGCGAGGTGGAAGTGGACGCCATTTCCGACGGCATTGACGTATGCATCCCCGGCATCATGGAGCAGATTGAGCGAGCGGGCGTTCATTCCGGCGACTCGTTTGCGGTCTATCCGCCGCAGCACCTGTCTCAGGAGATCATTGATACGCTGGTGAAATATACGAAGGACATTGCCTGCGCCATGAATGTAAAGGGGCTGGTGAACATCCAGTTTATCGTGGTCCAGGACAAGGTCTATGTGATAGAAGTCAATCCGCGTGCTTCCCGCACGGTGCCGTTCATGAGCAAGGTCACCGGCATCAATATGGTGGAGTGCGCTGTTCGGGTGGCGCTCGGCACGCCTCTGGTCGCGCTCGGTGTTCCGCTGGGGCTGATGAAGCCAAAGCCGTATGTGGCAATCAAAGCGCCGGTATTCTCGTTCTCGAAGCTGGGCCTTGTGGAAATCAAGCTCGGACCGGAAATGAAGTCCACCGGAGAGGTAATGGGCATCGGTCACAGCTACCAGGAAGCGCTGTACAAGGCGGTGGTGGCGTCCAATCTGGATGTGCCTGCCGAGGGCAACATTCTGATTACGGTGAGCGACAGAGACAAGGAGGAGGCCGCAGAGGTGGCCAGAGGCTTTGCCGCGGCAGGGTATCATATCATCTGCACTTCCGGAACGGGGGCGTATTTCCGCGAAAAGGGCATCGCTGTGGAAATCGTGAAAAAGATGAACGAAAAAGGGGAGAATTGCGAAAATTACCTCAAGTCCGGCCGGGTGGACGCGGTGATCAACACCATTTCCTACGGAACGGAAATAGAGCAGCAGGGCTATGACCTGCGCCGCATCGCAGTGGAACTGGCCATCCCCTGTCTCACATCCCTGGATACGGCCCGGGAGGTGCTGAACGTCATGGCGGGCCACTCCAACATTACCCATGTGGAGGCTATGCAGGATTATGTAAAGGAGGAATGATATGGCAGGGTACATAGAAAAAGGTGTCATTCGCAGGCATATGCTGGCCGGACCGGATATCTGGCGCATGGAAATCGAACTGCCCCGCATAGCCGGGGAGGCCGTGCCCGGTCAGTTCGTCAATATCCGCATTCCCGATGGCACGCGCATCCTTCGCCGGCCCATTTCCATTGCGGGAACGGTGCCCGGTCGGGGCATTGTGGAAATCTTTTACCGGGTGGTTGGCGGCGGCACGCGGATCCTTTCCTGGCTGAAGGAAGGGGATGTGGTGGACTGCCTGGGACCCCTTGGACGGGGATTTACCATTCCCTCCGGCCATTTCGTCGGCGTGGGAGGCGGCGTGGGTATTGCGCCCATTCTGTTTACCGCCCGGCGGGCAAAACCAGGGCAAATGACGGTGGCCATTGGGGGACGGAACAAGGACGAGGTATTCTGGAAGGATTTCTTTCCGGAAACGCTGCGCGAGCTCATCGTGACCACCGATGACGGTTCCTGCGGGATAAAAGGATTTGCCATTTCCGTGCTTCCCGACATATTGGCCCGGGAGGACGTGGAGGAAGTGGTTACCTGCGGCCCGGGCATCATGATGAAAAAAACGGCGGAATTGGCAGAGCAGGCCGGCATTGCCTGCGAGGTCTCTCTCGAGCGGAGAATGGGCTGCGGAACCGGGGGCTGTCTTGCCTGCGTGTGTGATCGGCGGGGCGTCAAAGGCCATTACAAGGTCTGCCTCAACGGTCCGGTATTTAATTCAAGGGAGGTCGTATTATGAACCTATCCATCGACTTCCTTGGCATGTCCATGAAAAATCCACTTATCGCCGCCTCCGGTACGTTCGGCTTTGGGCTGGAATATGCGGATTACCTGGATTTGAATCGGGACGTGGGGGCCATTTCCCTGAAAGGCCTGGCCTGCGAGCCGTGGGGAGGAAATAGCGGTGTGCGCGTGGCGGAGACGTCCGCAGGCATGCTGAATGCCATCGGTCTTGAAAATCCAGGCGCGCCCTATTTCGTGGAACATATCCTGCCCCGGCTTCGGCAGTATGACGTTCCGCTGATCGCAAATATTGTGGGACACACGGAAGAAGAATATGGCCGGGTGGCAGAAATGCTCACCGTGCCGGGCATATCTGCCCTTGAAATGAATATTTCCTGCCCGAATGTAAAGAACGGCAGCCTTGCCTTCGGCACGCACCCGGAAACGGCGGCGGAGGTGACCCGCATCGTGAAGGCACACACGGACCTTCCGGTCATGGTCAAGCTGTCGCCCAATGTGACGGACATCGTAGCCATTGCCAAAGCGGTGGAGGAAGCGGGGGCTGACGCCATTTCGCTCATCAATACCCTTCTTGGCATTGCTGTGGATTTGCGGACCCGGCGGCCGATTCTTGGAAATGTGACAGGGGGGCTCTCCGGGCCGGCGGTGAAGCCGGTGGCCCTTCGCATGGTGTGGCAGGTGGCGAGGGCGGTGCATATCCCTGTGTGCGGCCTGGGCGGCATCATGACCGGTGAGGATGCTGCGGAATTCCTCGTGGTGGGCGCATCGGCCGTGCAGGTGGGGACGGCTACGCTGGCCAGCCCCGACGCCATCGCCCGCATCGCGGCGGAGCTTTCCGCCTGGGGCGATGCGAGCGGCGTGGCCAATGCATCTGACCTGGTGGGCACGTTCAAAACGGAATAAACCAATGAAAAACAGGCTTCCTTTCGGGGCCTGTTTTCATGTGCTTACGATTTCTTTTTTTCCTCCTCCTGCTGCGCTTTTTTCTGCGCCGCGTCTCTTTCCCGGGCGTTTCTCATATCGGTCTGCTTGTCCTGAATGGTATCAAGGCGGTTCCTCGTGTCTTCCGCCTGCTTCCGGGTACGGTTTTGCGGATGGCCGGGCTGCGCCTGCTCCCGGGCGCGCTGCGTCCGCTCCGTGCGGGCTCTCCGGCTGTTGTCCCGGAGCTGGGTGTCCCGCTTGTCATTGAGCCGGCTCAGGGTGCGGTTGACCTGACCGGCGGCCTTGTTGGTGGCTGCATCGGCACAGGGAGAGAGGGCGGTGAGCAGCACCGCGGCAGACAGGATGAGGCATAGCTTTGCAAGTTTCATGGGAATCTCCTCTGTTTACCACGCATTGTCCTTACTTGTAATATAGCATAGAAAGAACAGTGATAGGAAGTGCTTCGCCTGAGCGCAGGCAGGCGGCAGGGCATGGAGAATTGGCAGGCTTCTGAAAGAAAAGACTTTACTTTTTCTCTTTACTGTGATAACGTATTGCCATATAAATACAACCATCAGAAACAGGAGGGGCCATGAAGCAGACATTGGAAGAATTACAGATGGTCCATGAGGAGGAAATGGTCAATTATGACCGCATTCAGACGAAGGTGCTGCAGGTCCTGCATCGCCACGGCTGCCGGATCATCCAGACGCCCACCTTTGAGGATTACAACACCTACGGACAGTATTTTCCCGCGCTGCAGAAGGAAATGGTAAAAACCATCGATGCGGACGGCACGGTGCTGGTTATGCGGCCGGACGTGACACTTCCGCTGGTCAAAACAGTGGCCCGGGAGTATCCTGATACAAAGCAGCTGCTGAAGTTTGGCTACGTGTCGACCGTGTTCCGGGAATATTACGGAAAATCCACTCACGGCAAGTATTTTCTGCAGAGCGGCATGGAGGTGCTGGGAGACGGCACGCCGGAATGCGACGGGGAGGTCATTGTCACCGCCGCGGAATTTCTTGAGGAATTGGGGATCGCCTCCATGCGCATCGACCTGGGGACCGTGGCTTATATGGACGCCTTGTTTGCGGACCTGCAGCTCCCGCCGGAGACGCTGGCCCGGGTGCGGAGAGAGCTGGAGGAACGCAATCTGGTGGCACTCCAAAAAACGGCGGACGAGCTGACGGTGACGAAGCTGCAGCGGGGTGTGCTCACGGCGCTGCCCCGGTTGTTCGGCAATTATGAGCCCACTATGGGCCGGGCGGAGGAAATGGCTCTGAACAGAGGCATGGCGCAGGCCCTGGAACGGACGAAGGAGGTGTATGCTTACCTCGTCCATGCCGGCTATGGAGACCGGGTGCAGCTGGATTTGGGCTTTACCTCTCACATGGGCTATTACACCGATTCGGTATTTAAAATTTATGCCCATGGGGCGCTCTATTCGCTCATCGGCGGCGGCCGGTATGACCGCTTGTCTGAGGCGTTTCATGTCCGCCGGCCGGCCTGCGGGTTTGGCATGAATATGAATCTTCTCTATGAATACATGGCGGAGGCGGGCATGCTTGAGGCGATACAGCCGTCGGCGGACCTGGCAGTGATTTACGACATCGTGTCGTCGTCGCTCATTCGGGATATCAATGGGTGGCGCCGGGAGGGCTTTGCCGTGCTCGGTGCCAATGAAAGAAACACCATATCACCGAAGGATTATCGATTGGTCGTGTACTGGAATCGCGGCGGGTATGTAATGGATGGGCGGCCCGCCACGAAGGAAGACATTGACGCCCGACTGAGGAGGCTGTGACATGCTTCACATTGCACTGGCCAAGGGGCGGATAGCGAAAACGGTCATGCACCGCCTGCAGAAGGGCGGCTGGGAATTTCCGCTTTACAGCGATGACAGTCGGAAGCTGATTTTTACAGATGCTTCCGGAGTTCTTAAGGTGACACTGGTCAAATCGCCCGACGTGGCGGTGTATGTGCGCCGGGGTGCCGCCGATGCGGGGATTGTGGGGAAGGACATTCTCATAGAAAACGGCGCGGAGGATGTGTACGAGATTCTGGACCTGGGGATCGGGGCCTGCCGCATGGCCGTATCGGGCATCCAGGGCCGGCGGGATGTGATGAAGAAGCGGATTCTCACCGTGGCATCGAAGTATCCCGGCATCGCCCGCCAGTACTTTGCGAGTCGCTTCCAGCCGGTGGACATCATCAAGCTTAACGGCTCGGTGGAGCTGGCCCCCCTCGTGGGGCTGGCCGATGTGATCGTGGATATCGTTGAAACGGGCACCACCCTCCGGGAGAATGGCCTCGAGGCGTATGAGGAATTTCTGGAGCTTTCGGCGCGGCTCATCTGCAACAGGGTGTCTTATAAAACAAAGTCTGATGAGCTGGCGCGGTTTATCCGTACCTGCGGGTTTGATAAATAGAAAAGAGGTAGGCATATGGAATGGATAGAGGTGCCGGAGGAAGGATTCTCTTTGCGAGAGATCAGGCGGATGACCAATCGGCAGGCCAATCTGTCCGCCGAGGTGGAGCAGGCTGCCAAGGCCATCCTGGAGGATGTACGTCAGAATGGCGATGAGGCGGTGAAGCGTCTCACGAAGCAGTTTGACGGGGCGGAGCTTACGGACCTTCGCGTGACGGAGGCGGAAATAGAAGAAGCCGTTGCCTCTGTGGGCGATGCGTTCATGGCGGTGCTGCAGGAAGCGAAAGAAAACATAGAAATGTACCACCGGGAGCAGGTCAGGGAATCGTGGATAAAGGAGTTCCGGCCCGGGGTGAGGCTGGGAGAAAAGTATGAGCCCATCTGGCGGGTGGGCGTGTACGTTCCCGGCGGGCGCGCGGCCTATCCCTCCACGGTGCTCATGGATACGGTGCCGGCCGTGGTGGCCGGCTGTCCGTCCATCGCTATGACCACACCGCCGGGAAAGGACGGCAAAATCAATCCCTACATTCTGGCGGCGGCCCATGTGGCAGGCGTCCGGGAGATTTACAAGGCAGGGGGCGCGCAGGCCATTGCCATGCTTGCCTATGGGACAGAAACGGTGGAGCCGGTGTTTAAAATCGCCGGACCGGGCAATGCCTTCGTGGCCATGGCCAAGCGCCTGGTGTACGGCACTGTGGGGATTGATATGATTGCCGGTCCGTCGGAGGTATGCTGCGTAGCCGATGGGCGGGCCAATCCGGAATGGGTGGCGGCAGACCTGCTGTCCCAGGCGGAGCACGACCCCCGGGCTGCGGTGTTCCTGGTGACGACGGACGCGGACTTTGGCCGGGCGGTGGAGGCGGAAATGAACAAGCAGATGAAGGGGCTTCCGCGGTACGAAATCATCCGGAATTCTGTGGGCGATTATGCGAAGGTTTTTCTGTGCGGAACCGCAGCGCAGTGCTTTGATGTGGTGAATAAAATTGCACCGGAGCACCTGGAAATCGCCCTCCCTGAGCCCGAGCAGTACCTGCCCCTCGTACAAAATGCGGGCGCCATATTCCTGGGAGAATACACCTCCGAGCCCATTGGAGACTACATGGCGGGCCCGAATCACACCCTGCCCACATCGGGGACGGCGGCCTTTTCCTCGCCGCTGGGAGTGTATGACTTCGTAAAGCACAGCAGCGTGGAGTGCTATACCAGGGAAGCCTTCCGGACTATTTCCAAAAAGGTGCAGCTCTTTGCCAGAGCGGAAGGACTGGATGGACACGCCCGGGCCATGGAGGTGCGCGATGAAGACTGAATGGCTCCGCCGGGAGGTGAGGGAATTTGCGCCCTACGAGGCCGCGCCAGCCAATGAAGCGCGGGTGATCAATGCGAATGAAAATTATTTCAATATCTTGTCGGTGCCGGCGATTCGTCATGATGTGGAGGACTTGCTGGCCCGTTATCAGCCGCAGGTGTATCCTCGCCCGCTCGCCGATTCCCTGAGGAAGGTGCTGGCAGAGTACATGGGTGTAGCGCCTGATGAAATACTGGCGGGCAGCGGCGGCGACGAAATGATTACCTGCGTCCTCCATACCTTCCTTAATGAAGGAGACCTGGTGCTGATGCATGCCCCCACCTTTGACATGTACGAGGTGGGAGCCAGACTTCTGGGAGCAAGGGTTGAAAAGGTGCCCGATGCGCCCCTGGGACGGCGGGATCGGGAAGGGCTTCTTTCTGCCATTTACAGGGAACAGCCAAAACTGACCTTTCTGTGCAACCCGAACAATCCCACGGGAGAGCTGTTGCCCCAGTCCTTCATAGAAGAGTGCCTGAAGGCAGCAGACAATCTGGTCTTCGTGGACGAAGCGTACATGGAGTTTGCCGGGGAAGAGAGCGCCGTGTCTCTGATTGGCCAATACCCGAACCTTATCGTTCTGAGAACCTTATCCAAAGCCTTCGGCCTGGCCGGGCTCCGGTGCGGCTATATACTGGCGGAGCGGGCGCTCATCAGAGAAGCAGCAAAGGTAAAGAATCCGTACAATCTGAATTCCCTTACCCAGGGAATTGCAGAAATCGCTCTTCGTCGGCGTTCGTACATAGACTCTGTCCGGGATGGCATTGTAGCCGAGCGGGAACGGATGTATAACGCCATGAAGGGTATTCCCGGCGTGACGGTGTACCCCTCAAGGACCAATTTTCTCCTTATGCAGGCGGCGCCAGAGGCAGCGGAGATTCTTTTTGAAGCCTGGCGCCGGGCAGGCATCCTGGTGAAGCGTTATGTGGGGAATCCCTTACTTCCCGGGGCGTTTCGAATTACGGTGACAGCGGCGGAAACCAATGATGAGGTGCTGCGGGTTCTGCAGGAGGTGATGGGGCATGCGAAGTGCTGAGATTGAGAGACGTACCGCGGAGACGCAGATCCGCATCGGCCTTTGTCTGGATGGAAAGGGCATGTTTACCGGAACCAGCGGTATAGGCTTCTTTGACCACATGCTGACGCTCCTGGCGGTGCACGGCGGGTTTTCCCTCACCCTGGAAGCGAAGGGGGATCTCGAGGTGGACAATCACCATACCGTAGAGGATATCGGCATCGCCCTGGGCAAAGCCTTTGCCGCCGCCCTGGGGGATAAGCGGGGCATTCGGCGGTACGGGTGCTTTTTCTGCCCCATGGACGAGGCACTCTCCCGGGTGGTGGTGGATTTGTCCGGGCGGCCTTACTTCGTATATGACGCCCCCATTCCGGTGGAGCGCATCGGTACGTTTGAAACGGAAATGACGAGAGAGTTTTTCCTGGCCTTTGCCATGCACGGAGAAATGAACCTGCACATGGCGCTTCTCTATGGCGTGAACGGCCATCATATTGTAGAATCCCTGTTCAAGGGTCTGGGTCATGCCCTGGCGGAAGCGGTATCATTCCGGGGCGAAGAGACCGTGCTGTCCTCCAAGGGGGTGCTTTGATGAAAGCGGCGATTATCGACTATGATGCGGGAAACCTGGCGAATGTGTATCGCGCGGCGTGCCGGGCGGGTATTGACTGTGAAATCACCCGGAGCGCGGAACAGATTCGCAGGGCGGATGCGCTCATCCTGCCGGGGGTGGGAGCGATGAAAGACGCAATGAATCATCTGAATGCTTACGGACTGGCGGAGCTCATCCGGGAGGAAGCAGCAGGAGGGAAAAAAATCGTGGGCATCTGCCTCGGCATGCAGGCGTTCTGCGACGTGTCAGAGGAAGGGGGGCGCGTGGCCGGGTTGGGGCTGATTCCTGGCGAGGTGGTGCGCTTTCCCGAGGGGGCGCTGAAGGTGCCTCACATGGGATGGAATGAGCTGGTGTTTCGGAGAAGCCACTGGATCGGCAGAGGACTTCCGCCTCATCCGTACGTGTACTTCGTTCATTCCTATTACAAGTCGCCGGCGGATACGGACGACGTCATCGCCTGTGCGGATTACGGCCGCGCTGTTCCTGCCATTATTGGCAGGGACAATGTGGTGGGACTCCAGTTCCATCCGGAAAAATCCGGTGAGGTGGGGGCGCAGATGTGGCGCAATATTTCAGATTGGTTCAGCGGGGGCTTGCTATGATTGTATTTCCAGCCATTGATATAAAAAATGGGCAATGCGTGCGTCTCCGTCAGGGGAAGGCGGACGATGTGACGGTCTATGGTCAGGATCCGGCAGAGATGGCCCTCCGGTGGGAACGAGAGGGGGCAAAGTACCTTCACCTGGTAGATCTGGACGGCGCCTTTAGCGGCATTGGGGTTAATCGGTCCGCCGTGAAGGCGGTGTGCCGGGCCGTGACCATTCCTGTTGAGGTGGGCGGCGGCATCCGCACGGCAGAGGCGGTGGAGGAATACCTGGCCCTTGGCGCCCGCCGGGTGATCCTCGGGTCCGCGGCGATTGAGCATCCCGAACTGGCGCCGGCCATGGTGCAGCGTTTCGGGGCAGACCATATTGCCGTTTCCATTGATGCGAAGGGCAGCCGCGCTGCCTCTCACGGATGGACGGACAGCACCTCCAGGGAAGTGATTCCCTTTGCGGAGGAGCTGGTGCGGCAGGGCGTATCGGTCATCATTTACACGGATATTTCCAGAGACGGCATGCTCACCGGCCCGAATTTTGACATGCTGGGGGCGCTCAATGCCATACCGGGCATTTCTCTCATCGCCTCGGGGGGCATGTCCTGTCCGGCGGATCTGGAACGCCTCTCCGTCATGGGGCTGTACGGAGCAATTTGCGGGAAGGCTCTCTATGAGGGCGCGATTACCATGAAGGATATTCGGAAAATACAGGAGGCATGATGCTGGCAAAACGAATTATTCCCTGCCTGGATGTGAATCACGGACGGGTGGTGAAGGGGAAACAGTTTCAGAATCTGCGCGATGTGGATGACCCGGTGAAATTGGGTAAATGGTACTCGGATAGCGGCGCCGACGAGCTTGTCTTTTACGATATTACCGCCACCCATGAGCAGCGCGCCCTGTTTGTGGATGTAGTGAAGGCAGTGGGGGCAGAGCTCACCATTCCCTTCACTGTGGGCGGCGGCATCCGCAGTGCCGATGATTTTCGGGACATGCTGCTCGCCGGCG
Source organism: uncultured Dialister sp. (assembly GCA_964587685.1). GTDB lineage: Bacteria > Bacillota > Negativicutes > Veillonellales > Dialisteraceae > UBA1822. The sequence continues at coordinate 46,944 of CAZPLS010000001.1, read as the reverse complement.
CGGACAAAGTGTCCGTCAATTCCGCCGCGGTGGCCAACCCCGGCCTTATCAGCGAGGCGGCGGAGCGGTTTGGCAGTCAGTGCGTGGTCTTGTCCATCGATGCGAAGCGGAATGGCCGTGGCGGCTGGGATGTGTATGTGGAAGGGGGCCGCAGAAATACCGGTCTCGATGCGGTGGCCTGGGCAAAGAAGGGCGAAGCCCTTGGAGCGGGCGAAATCTGTATGAATTCCATGGATGCAGACGGCGAGGTGTCCGGCTATGACCTGGTGCTGAATCGGATTCTGGCAGAAACATTGTCCATCCCGATTATTGCATCGGGCGGCGCGGGGAAAAAGAAGGATTTCCTCGACGTGTTTCATGCAGGGGCGGATGCGGCGCTGGCTGCTTCTGTGTTTCATTTCGGCACCATTCCCATCGCCGGGCTCAAGAAGTACCTGGCGGAGGAAGGCGTGCCTGTGCGGCTGTAAGGGGGATGGCAATGGAATCGGTTTCAATGGAAACGCTTGCGTTTGATGAGAAGGGGCTCATTCCGGCGGTGGTGCAGGACGCGCGCACGGGCGAGGTGCTCATGATGGCCTACATGAATCGGGAATCTCTTGCCAAAACCATAGAGAGCGGGGAAACCTGGTTTTACAGCCGGTCCCGGCAAAAGCTTTGGCACAAGGGCGAGGAATCCGGTCATTTCCAGCACGTGCGCCGCATCCTTGTGGATTGCGACAGAGATACGCTCGTGGTGGAGGCCGTGCCGGACGGGCCGGCCTGCCATACCGGGCACCGGTCCTGCTTTTACCGGCCGCTGGCGGAGTGGCAGGGCGGATTGGAGGAGACGGGGAGCTTGCGCATCCTCTGGCAGCTCTACGAGGAAATTAAAGAGCGCCGGGACTGTCCCGTGGAAAAATCCTACACCAATTACCTTCAGGCGGAAGGGAAAAATAAGATTGACAAAAAAATAGGAGAGGAAGCGGCGGAGGTGATCATCGCGGACCAGCACGGGGACCGGAAGGAGATTGTGAGCGAGTCCTGCGACTTGCTGTACCATCTTTTTGTCCTCTGGGAAAATGCGGGGGTATCTTTCACCGATGTGCTCAGGGAAATGGAAGTGCGGGACCGGAAAAAGGGAAATAAAAAGGAGGCAGGGCATCAGGACCGGATTTTTTGATGCATATGGGAATTTGCTGCTTTGAAAATGGCAAAAATCAGGCCTGAAGTGGGGCGAGTTGTATGGAATTGGAAAATATTGTAGAATTAAACTGAGCATACAATATATTCTTTTCGGCAGAAGAAAACGAAGCGCCACAGCAGGAAGGGAGAAGGAGCCATCAAATCTGTAAAACAGGAAAACACAAAGGACGGAACATACAGGGAATCGGGAAATGTTTGAAACAGACAGATATTGGAGGCTACTATGCAAACCATATTTCAGAAACGGGAGCAGCAGCTCCTCATATATTCTGCGGCCGTTATGGCCATCGTTGGATGTGCCGGTATTGCCACAGGGCTGCTGAGCGGCTCTCAGGCCATTTTAACGGATGGTATTTTTTCCGCTGTGGCTGTGATCATCAAGCTGCTCATGCTGCTTACATCCAGACTGATAGCAAAAGAAACGAGCCGGCGCTTTCAGTTCGGCTATTGGCAGCTCGAGCCGCTGGTGCTTTGTGCGGAAGGCGCCCTCACGCTGCTGGTGGTCCTTGTGGCCGCTGCGGCAGGCCTGAAGGGGCTGATGGAAGGCGGGCGGGCCATGGATTTCGGCCTTGCGGTGTACTTTGCCCTCTTCTTTGCGGTCATGGCGGCATCCTTTTATTTTTACCTGAAGCGGCAAAACCGCAGGCTTCAGTCGAACCTGGTTCATTTTGACAATGTAAGCTGGTATGTGGATATGATGCTTGCGGCGGGGCTGCTCCTCTCCTTCGGCATTGCCTGGGGACTGGAACAAACCGCCTATGCGGAATGGAGCCGGTATGCGGATCCACTGATTATGCTGGCCCTGTCGTTTCATATGATTCGTCCGGCCTTGCGGATTTTGCAGCCGTCGTTCCGGCAAATTCTGGGCATGGCGCCGGAGGAGCTTCACGAGCAGGTGCAGCGCGTCATGGATGACAGCATGGCCCGGTATGGATTTGTGGATTACGTATCGAGCGTGCAGCAATACGGCCGTGCTAAAATAATAGAAATAGATATTCTGGTGGACCACAGCCGCCACACCATGACCGTGGCGGACCAGGATGCCATTCGGGACGACATTGACCGGGCGATTGGCTATCCGTCTTCCCAGAAATGGCTGACGATCAATTTCACATCCACTCGCCGCTGGATGGCGAAGGATTACCTGCTGGATGCATGACAGGAGCGGGCGCGGGAAAGCGCCTGCTTTTTATCAGAGGGCCTGCAGGGCAGAAAAAAGGGCGGAGGAACCAATGAAAAAGGTTATATTTGACGTGGACGGCGTGCTTCTCAGCGAGGAGCGGTACTATGATGTATCCGCCCTGACAGTGTGGGAGATTCTCTATGGGCGCAGGTACATGGGCCTTCCCTCGGAGCGGGAGGACTTTGACGCGTCGGCAGTGACCGACGGGCAGACCGCAGCGATCCGGGCAGCCGTATGGGGACAGGACCGTCTTCTGGCGTGGCTCAAGCGAAGGGGTATTAATTCCAACTGGGATATGGTGCATGCCTGGCTTGTCACCTGCTTCTGGCTTTTGGGGGAGGAGTACCGGCAGCGCACGGGCGGGGATGTCCTGTCTCTCCGGTTTGACCGGGAGGAGGATTTTCGGAAGGCCGGCCTGGCCGTGATGGGACTGCCCCTGCCGAAGGCGGAAGACATTCTGCAGGCTTGGGTGCGCACCATTCCGGAAGATCGGCAGGGCAGCGCTGTCTTTGCCTGTATAGAGAAGGTTTTGGAGAAAACCTTTGGAGAGGTGCCGCCATGGGCGAAGCTGTCGTCTGACCTGTGGCGCATGCATACCGAAGCGTTCCAGGCCTGGTACCTCGGCGATGACGGGTTTGTTGAGCAGTACCACCGCCTGCCCTGGGTCGGGGAAAAAGGGGGATTTCTCCAGAATGAAATTCCCCTCGCTCCACAGGAGGCGGTGAAGCAGCTCTTCCGGCGTCTGAAGGAGAAGGGCTGGGATATCGCCGTGGCCACGGGCCGGTCCCGCCTGGAGATGGAGGTGCCGTTCCGGCTCTTTCACTGGTATGAGGAATTTGATCCCTTCTTCATAGCCACGGCGAGCGACGTGATGGAGGCCGAGCAGAGCCTGGGCTGTTCTGATTTGACCAAGCCCCATCCCTTTCTGTATGAATGTGCCCTGTACGGGAGGAACAAGGAAAATTATACCGCCTATGCGCGGGGAGAAAAAAAGCCCGGTCGGGATGATGCGGTGTACGTCATCGGGGATTCCTGCTCGGACATTCTGGGAGCTGCGGCGGCGGGCATGCGGTGCATCGGGGTCCTGACCGGACTGGAAGGCGAGAAGGCGGCGCCCCTTTTTGAAGCAGCAAACGTGCCCTGCGCGGCGCGGGTGACGGATATAGAAAATCTATTGCCATAAATCGCAGAGAAGCACAGGGAAGGGGCTGTGCTTTTTCTGCGAAAGGAGAGCGGAACCAGGTGCAGATGGAATGAGCGGACGAAAATTGTCATACTGTACTCCTCCATGATAAAATACATATATTACGGCAGGGTGCTTTATGCTCTGGCGCAAAAGGAGGTACGCCTGTGGAAATTTTCCCTCATCTGTACGGACAGGAACGGCTGAAAAATGATATGAGCCAGCTCCTGGCAGAGGGTCGCGTGCCTCATACTATGATTTTTTATGGTGATGAAGGACTGGGCAAAACCACCGCCGCCTTTGACCTGGCCGGGACGCTAACCGGCTGTGATGTGTCAGAGGAAGGGGCGGCCTGGACCGCGGAGGCACAGCCGGCGAAAGAGCCGGTATTCACGACGGCCGGCGGCCGGGTGTGGTATATTCGCCCGACGGGGATGGAACTTCGCATCGATCAGTTCCGCCTGTTTCTTGACGCCATGGTGTCTTTTGACGATGCGCCTCATGTGTGCATCATTGATGAAGCGCAGACGATGATGCCGGCTGCGGCCAACATTATGCTGAAAACGCTGGAAGAGCCGCCGGCACAGGTATATTTCATTCTTATTACACATGATCTGGATGCGCTCCTTCCAACCATTGTTTCCCGGGGCGAGCGGTTTCCTTTTTTTCTGCTGTCCCGAAAAGAGTACGATGCCCTTGCGGCGGCAAGGCCGGACCTGTTTCCATTCAAGACAAAGGAAGAGGCGGATGAGGCGTTTTTCCTGTCCGAAGGAAATCCGGGACTGACGAAGGAAATGCTCGGCTTGTCCGGGACGTCCCAGCCGGAAGAGGCAATGCAGTGCTGGGAGAGTTTGACGGACAGTGACATCCCTTTTTCAGAAGGGGTGGATAAGGCCGCTGCGGACCGAAAGGAATTCCGCCGCATGCTTCGTTGGATGGTTCTCATCGGAAGAGACCTTTTGATATTGGCGGAAGCCAACCGTCCCGATTTGGTTCGGTGCCGCCAACTTCTGGACAGAGAAACGAGATTGGCTCCGGCCTGGAAGGATGGCCGCGCGGAGGCGGCCCTGCAGGTGCTGTCTCAGGCAGAGGCGGCCAATCGCAGATATATTTCAATAAAAAACATTTGGGATATGGTTTTGATATCTTTAATACATATACGGAAGGGGTAATCGGTCCGAAAGGAATGATTATATGGATATAGCAGCAGGAATTCGGTTCAAACGAGCCGGGAAAATATACGATTTTGCACCCAATGGGCTTGAGCTGCATTTGGATGACGGGGTGATTGTGGAAACAGCCCGGGGCATGGAATACGGCTACGTCGTTCTCCTTCCGCGAGAGGTGAACCGAAAGGAAGAGGACGGCGAATTGAAGCCCATCATCCGCATCGCCACGGAGAAGGATCGCGTGCAGATGGAGCGGAACCGGAGGCGCGAAGCCGATGCCTTCGAGATTTGTCTGAAAAAAATTGAAAAGTTTAAATGCCCCATGAAATTGCTTCGCGTGGAATATACCTTTGACAGGAGCAAGATTGTGTTCTTCTTTACTGCGGAGGGACGGGTGGATTTCCGCGAGCTGGTGAAGGAGCTGGCCTCGGTGTTTCACACCCGCATTGAGCTCCGGCAGGTGGGCGTTCGAGATGAGGCGAAGCAGGTGTCCGGCATCGGCCCCTGCGGCCGGCCTTTGTGCTGCGCCACATTCCTGGGTGATTTTGCCCCCGTGTCCATCAAAATGGCCAAGACACAGGGACTGTCCCTCAACCCCACAAAAATTTCCGGCGCCTGCGGGCGGCTCATGTGCTGCCTTCGCTATGAAAACAGCCTCTATACATCGGGGGAATTGAAGTGCCCGAAAATTGCGGTGGCAGAAAAACGGCATGCAGAAATGCAGGCACCGCGGGTGGGTATGAAGGTCTTCACTGATAACGGCAATGGCGTCATCGTGTATGTGAACAGCCAGCGCCGCACCGTAAAGGTGCAGCTGGAGGGGCAAAAGTCCCGCATTCTGTCCTGGGATGATATTGCTTCCGAGGACAATGAGTGAAGGGAAGCCGTTTTTGGGTACGGATTTCATGCAAAGGGGAAACCAAGTGGACTTTGAACTGCAGGACGGGGAGCGGCTGGATGACCTGGTGCGGGATGGTATGCGCATCATTCAGAGGCCGGACCAGTTCTGCTTTTCCATTGACTCGGTGCTGCTGGCTCACTTTGTGCGGGTGCGGCGAAGGGATCGCATAGTGGATCTCGGTACGGGCACGGGCGTTATTCCTCTGCTTCTCACCGCGTTCGGAGCGGAGGATGTGACGGGGATAGAAAAAAATCCGGTGATGGCGGACCTGGCGCGGCGGAATGCGGTGGGGAACCACAGAGAGGACCGCATCCGTATTGTGAAAGGGGATTACTGCCGGCCGGAGCAATGGTTTCGACACGGTGCCTTTACGTCCGCTGTAGTCAATCCGCCGTACCGGGAAGTGGGCCGGGGCGCGCTCAGCGGGAAGGCGGCCGTGGCGTCGGCCTGCCATGAGCTGACCGCGTCCCTGGAGGATGTGTTTCGTGCGGCCGCGTTTCTTTTGACGTACGGGGGCCTTCTCACCATGGTGCATCGGGCGGACCGGATCGGGGATTTGCTGGCGCTGGGCCGTTCCTTTCACATGGAAGCAAAGCGGCTCCGGTTCGTGTACAGCCATGAAGGGGAGGCGGCGGTGCGCGTGCTCGGTGAATGGAAGTACGGCGGCCATGCCGGTGTCATCGTGGAGCCGCCGCTCATCGTTCATAAAAAAGATGGAAGCTATACCGATGAGGTACTGACCATGTATGGAAAGTAGGGAGGAACTATGGAAGAGGTTATGGGAGGAACACTTTACCTGGTGCCCACACCCATCGGCAATCTGGCTGATGTGACGGCGCGGGCAGTCTCCCTGCTTGGTCAGGCGGATATTCTGGCCTGTGAGGATACGCGGCACACGCGCATCCTTCTGCAGCACCTGGGCATTGAGCGGCCCGTGGTATCCTATCATGAGCACAACAAAAAGGAGATGGGGCCGAAGCTCATCGCGGCGCTGAAGGAAGGAAAATCAGTGGCCCAGGTGAGCGACGCAGGCATGCCGGTTATTTCCGACCCCGGGGCGGAGCTGGTGCGTCAGGCTCTGGCGGAGCACATTCCCGTGGTGCCCCTGCCCGGCCCCAATGCGGCTCTCACGGCGCTCATTGCTTCGGGACTCGACGCGAGGCAGTTTGTTTTCATCGGATTCCTGCCCAGAAACGCCGCCAATCGAAGGGAGCTTCTGGATGCGGTGAAAACCATTCCCTTCACACTTATTTTTTACGAAGCGCCGCACCGTCTGAAGGAGACTTTGGGCATCCTGCTGGAGGCGCTTGGAGACAGGCAGGCCGTTACTGCGAGAGAGCTTACAAAAAAATTTGAAACCTTCCGGCGCGCGTCCCTGTCGGACATTCTGGCAAAGCTCGCGGAGGAGCCGCCCCGCGGGGAATATGTGGTGCTTGTGGAGGGCTTTACAGGCAAACAGGAGGAATCGGCGCCACAGGTGAGCTGGCAGGAGGAGGCGCTCGCCCTGGCGGAGGAGATGTCCCTGAAGGAGGCGGCGCGGCAAATCTCCGTGAAGTGGAACCGCTCCCGCCGGGAGGTGTATCAGTTTCTTCTTCAGGCGGCCAAAGAAACGTAAAGAAAACCTGATCTTGCGCATGCAGGGTCAGGTTTTTCCATGGCGGGAGGAATTCCCATTCTGTTCACAAGTGCGGTATAATGAAACAATACGAACGCAAACAGGGAGGATGCAACATGTCTGACAAACAGAAGTACTTCATTACCACACCGATTTACTATCCCAGTGCAAAGCTCCACATTGGTCATACCTATTGCACGACCATTGCCGACTGCGTAGCGCGGTACCACCGCCTGGCAGGAGACGAAGTGTTTTTCCTTACCGGTTCGGATGAGCACGGCCAGAAAATTGAACAAAAGGCCGAGGAGGCAGGCGTTACGCCCCTGGAATACACCACCCAGGTGGTGAGCATGTTCCAGCAGCTCTGGAAGGAATTGAACATTTCCAATGACGACTTCATCCGCACCACGGAGGAGCGTCACAAAAAAGTGGTGCAGATGCTCTTCCAGAGGGCCTACGACAACGGAGACATTTACAAGGGCAAGTATGAGGGCTGGTACTGTGTGCCCTGCGAATCTTTCTGGCCGGAAAATAAACTGGATGAGAACCATCTCTGCCCGGACTGCGGACGCCCTCTGCAGCGGGTGAGCGAGGAAGCCTATTTCTTCAAAATGTCGAAGTATGCGGATCGGTGGATGCAGTATGTGGAAGACCACCCGGACTTCATTCAGCCCGCGTCCCGCAGAAATGAAATGATTCAGTTCGTGAAGAGCGGCCTCGAGGATCTCTGCGTGTCCCGCACCAGCTTTTCCTGGGGGATTCCCGTGCCCTTTGACACGAAGCATGTGGTGTACGTATGGTTTGACGCGCTGGTGAACTACCTCACTGCGGCAGGCATTTTGGATAATCCGGAAAAATTCAAAACCTTCTGGCCGGCAGATGTTCACCTCGTGGGCAAGGAAATTGTCCGTTTTCATACCATTATATGGCCGATCATGCTCATGAGCCTGGGCATTGAAATGCCGAAAATGGTGTACGGTCATGGCTGGCTCATCGTGGACGGAGAAAAGATGTCCAAATCAAAGGGCAATGTGGTGGATCCCCTTCCGCTTCTGCAGGAATTCGGCTCCGATGCCATCCGGTACTACCTCCTCAATGATATTCAGCTGGGACAGGATGGCAACTTCAGCCGGGACCGCTTCATCAGCCGGATCAATTCCGATTTGTCCAACGACTTGGGCAATTTGCTGTACCGGACGCTGTCCATGGCAGAGAAGTACCGCGCAGGTTGTGTCGTCCGGGGCGATGCGGCAGGCGATGAAGTGATCCTTGAAGCATCCCGACAGGTGGAGAACCATGCGGCGGAAGCACTGCAGGCATATCGGAAGGGCATGGAGGAATGGAAGATTAATGACGCACTGAAGGCGGTATGGACCTTTGTGCGGTCTTTGAATAAGTACATTGATGTGACGGCACCGTGGATACTGGCGAAGGATCCGCAGAAAGCGCCTCTTCTTGATGCCGTGCTGTACCACCTTTGCGAAGGACTCCGGATCACGGCCATCCTGGCGGAGCCGGTCATCCCCATTGCGGCAGAGAAAATCTGGAACCAGCTCGGACTGACCAATTTCAAGGGCGCACTCCTTGCTGACGCGGTATGGGGCCAGCTGCCGGAGGGAACAGAGACGAAGAAGGGTGAGCAGATTTTCCCGCGCATTGAAGTGGAGGAAGAGTCTGAGGCAGAACCGGCATCTGTCGCTAAACAGAAAGAAAAGAAGGCGGAGCCGGAGGAGCCGACGCTTCCTCAGATTACCATAGACGACTTTTTCCGCACCGACCTGCGCATTGCGGAAATCCTTACGGCGGAGGCAGTGAAAAAGTCGAAGAAGCTCATTAAAATGACCGTATCCCTTGGGAATGAAACGCGTACCGTGGTGAGCGGCATTGCCCAGTACTACCGTCCCGAAGACCTGGTGGGAAAGCATGTCATATTCGTGGCCAATCTCAAGCCTGCCAAACTGATGGGCATCGAATCGCAGGGGATGATTCTTGCTGCATCAAAGGATGGGCAGCTCACCGTTCCCTTTGTCGATATGCCCGCAGGAAGCCGAGTGAAGTGAAATGAAACTCTTTGATTCGCATGCACATGTTTATGACAAGGCCTTTGACAATGACCGGGAATCCATGATGGAAGCGGTATGGGATGTGTGCGATTACGTGGTGTGCCCGGCTGAGGACCTGGAATCGAGTCGGAAAGCACTGGCCATCGCGGAGCAGTACCCCCATGTGTACGCCGCGGCAGGCATCCATCCCCATCTGACATCGAAGGCCACCGAGGAGGAGCTTGCGGCTATCCGCGAGCTGGCACAACAGCACAGAAAAATCGTGGCCATTGGAGAAATTGGCCTCGATTACTACTACTTCTACAGCGATGAGACGACGCAGAAGGAATGGTTCGGTCGCCAGATAGATCTGGCGGCGGAGCTGGATCTGCCCATCATCATTCATGATCGGGACGCCCACGGCGACACGGTGCAGATTCTGAAGGAGCACCAAACGCCGCGCCTTCGGGGCATCCTTCACTGCTACAGCGGGAGCCTGGAAATGGCAAAAGAGCTAATCCGGATGGGATTTTACATTTCCTTTGCCGGGCCGGTGGTGTTTCCGAAGAGCACCAAGCTCAAGGAAGTGGCGAAAGAGGTGCCGCTGGACCGGATGCTGGTGGAAACGGATAGCCCGTACCTGACGCCGCCTCCCTTCCGCGGGCGCAGAAATGACCCGTCAAAGGTGCAGTACGTGGCGCAGGAAATTGCCCGCCTGAAGGATCTTCCTGTGGAGACAGTGATTGAGGCGACAAGCAAAAACGCCCTGAATATTTATCAGATTAAGGAATAACAGGGCAGGTGTCAGATTCAAGTATTTGATACACTCATAGAATAAAAGAGGTATTCTATTTCGGAAAGATGGAATATTTTTCCGAAATAGAATCCTTTTTTGCTTTATGAGCGTACATCTGCTATAATAAGGCCATGGCAAATTTTGTCATGAATGATTTACTTTTTTGCATAACAAAGAATTTCTGAAGGAGGCATACGATGATCACAGAACAGGAAATTTTCCTGACTGACCCGCAGGCAAAGGCACAGGTTGAGGAATACCTCAAGGGATTTGACTTAACATTTACGGGTAATATTGATTATACAATGGGCCTTTTTGATGATGGAAAATTGATTGGTACAGGCTCCCTGGGCGGCCGGGTGCTTCGGGATATTGCCATTTCCGAGGACTACCAGCACAAAGGGCTCACCCACCGCATTATCCGCAATCTGGAAGGGGAGTCTCATCGGCGCGGCATCACGGGTAACCAGATTTTTACGAAGCCCCAGAACGTGCCCGTGTTCGAGCACATGGGGTTCAAGCTGGTGAGCGTGGCCGAGCCTTACGCAGCCCTTCTTGAAAAGGGACAGAATACGCTGGAGGAATATTTAAACCGCATTCGCCCGGTTCTCGGCACTGGCGAGGGGCGCAACCGCGGCGCCATCGTCATGAACTGCAACCCCTTCACCCTGGGACACCGCTCTCTGGTGGAATACGCCGTGAACAACTGCGATGAAGTCATTATTTTCGCCGTACAGGAGGACCGCTCCATTTTCCCGTTCTCCACCCGTATTTCGCTCATGAAACAGGGCGTGCAGGACATGAAGAGCGTGCAGATTGTGAGCGGCGGCGATTACATTATTTCCAACGCCACGTTCCCGACATACTTCATCAAGGGGACGCAGGAGCTGGCGGCGCAGACGAAACTGGACGCGACCGTCTTTGCTACGCGTATCGCTCCGGCGCTTAACATCACGGTGCGTTTCGTGGGGGATGAGCCTTCCGACAAAACCACGCTGGCGTACAACAGAGCGATGAAGGAAGTGTTTGGAACGAACGGTATTGAGCTGAAAATTATCCCGCGCCAGCAAAAAGGCGAACAGGTCGTGAGCGCGTCATCGGTACGCCGGGCCCTGGTGGAAGACGATTGGGAAACGGTGCGCCGTATGGTGCCCCGCACCACGCTGGATTACCTCCGGAGCGAGGCCGGTGAGGCAATTATTCATAAAATGAAGCTCATGGCGAGCCTTGGTCAGAAAATTTAACAGTAATCTATGAAAAACGCTGCCTGCTGACAGCCGAATCGGCAGGCCGCGTTTTTTTATTGCCTTCAGAGGATTGGGAGCACTGATTGACTGCGCCTGACAGGAGCCATTCCAGCCAGCGCCATAGGTGGAGCGGTTTCTGATTTTTACCTGCCGGGAAAAGGAGCAGGTCCCTTTTCGGTACGTTCTGCCGGAGATGAAAAATCTTGCTTATGGGATGGAACAAAGTTTCTATACATGTTAGAATAGAAAAAATGTTTGGAGAGGAAGATGCGAATGGAAATGGCGGAGAAGCTGGCCATCCTGGCGGATGCGGCGAAGTACGATGTATCCTGCTCCTCGAGCGGGTCGAATCGAAAGAATCGCCCCGGCGGCACCGGCAGCGCGAGCTATGCGGGGATTTGTCATTCCTGGGCCGCCGATGGACGGTGTATTTCCCTGTTGAAAATTCTCATGACCAATATGTGCATGTATGACTGCGAGTACTGCGTGAACCGCAGGAGCCATGACACGCCCCGGGCCATCCTGTCCCCGGAGGAAATCACTCGCATTACCATGGAATTTTACCGCAGGAACTACATTGAAGGACTCTTCCTGAGTTCGGGCATTATCCGTTCGCCGGATTACACCACAGAGCTTCTGATTCAGACAGCCAAACTCCTGCGGAAACGGGAGTACTTCAACGGGTACATTCATATGAAGGCCATTCCGGGGGCAGATGTGCGCCTGATAGACGAGTTGGGACGGTATGTGGACCGGATGAGCGTCAATATGGAGCTCCCGTCGGAGCGGTCGCTGCGCCTCCTGGCGCCGGAGAAATCAAGGAAAGCCATTTTGTCGCCCATGGCATTCATTCATGAACGACTGGAGGAGAAGAAAGCGGAAAAGAAGGGGCGCCGCAGCGAATCTTTTGTGCCCGCAGGGCAGACGACGCAGCTCATTGTCGGGGCGAGCGGGGAGAGCGACCGGCAGATTCTGCACCTCAGCGAGGGGCTGTACCGGGCGGTGGGGCTCAAGCGGGTCTATTATTCCGCCTATGTGCCTGTCATGGCGGGAAAGCATCTTCCCGCGGTGTCCCAGCCGCCTCTTCTCAGGGAAAACAGGCTCTATCAGGCGGACTGGCTGCTTCGGTTTTACCACTTCACGGCGGATGAGCTGGCGCCGGAGTCGGCCCCTGATTTTGATCTCACTATGGATCCCAAGGCGCTGTGGGCTCTGCGGCATCGGAGCCAGTTTCCCGTGGAAGTGAACCGGGCATCCTATGAGATGCTCCTGCGTGTTCCCGGCATCGGTGTGCAGTCCGCGCTGCGCATCGTCAACCTGCGCCGGTACGGATGGCTGTCCGTGGATAGTTTGCGTCGGATCGGCCTCGTGTGGAAGAGGGCCCGCCATTTTCTCACCGTGGGCGGCCGATATTACGGCGGCGGGGATACTTTGTCCCTGCGGCGGGACTTGCTGTCGCAGAAGGAGCAGCGGGCCATGGAGGAAATGAGTCTGTTTGAAGGACAGGTGTGACAATGAATTATTGGTACGATGGAACCTTTTCCGGATTTCTCTGCGCAGTTTACGAAGCATACCACGACGGGACCAGCCATACGGAGCATATTGGTGAGGACTGCCATTCGGCAGGGTTGTTTTCGGAAGAAAAGCGGGTGGAAACCCGGCCGGACCTGGCGGAAAGGGTGGCCGCCGCGTTTTACAGGGACTGCGGCCGGGCGGCCTCTCAGTGGCTGTACCGCGCATTTCTGGCGGAGGAGGCTGGACGAGGGGACGTTCTATTCCATTATGTAAAGGAAGGATTTCGCCTGAAAAAGGAGATCTATGCCAGGCGGGCCGAACCATGGATGTGGACGGTGTTTCAGTGGGCGCAGCGTACGGGCGCGGAAGCGGGGAAGCTCCTTGGGCTGGTTCGTTTTCGCGAGCTGGAAGAGGGACTGCTCTATGCAGAAATCGCACCCACCCACGATGTGCTTCCCCTGCTGGGCCCGCATTTTCGAAAGCGCCTTGGTCAAAACCCATGGGCCATCCACGACGTGCGCCGCCGCCGCGCCTTGTACTGGGATGGACAGGAACTCCTCCTTGGGGAGGTGCCTGTGCGGGAGGAGAGCTTGCCAGACAGCGCGAATGAGCAGAATTTCCGCAGCCTCTGGCAGACCTATTACCGGCATATCGCGGTGGAGGCGCGGCGGAATCCGGCCCTTCGCCGGTCATTCATGCCGATGAAGTACTGGAAGTTTCTCCCGGAGATGGAGGGAGAATGACCGGGAACCGGGTGTGACTCATGGGGAATTGGCGCAGGAGAAATATACGGCAATGGGTATATTCAAAAATTTGAATTTATTATATAATGAGAACGGTTTAGGAGACATGTCAAAAAAAGAGGCGCTATGAAAATGAACTGGTCATTGGGTTGTGTGATGGCACTTGGACTGGCTGGATGCAGCATGTTGAGCGGTGCCGCCCCGTATGAATCCATTTCTCCGCAGGAAGCCAGAGGAAGAATGACCGACGGCGCCGTGATTGTGGATGTGCGGGAGCCGGCGGAATACAGCGAGGGTCATGTGCCCGGAGCGAGGCTCCTTCCGCTCGGTACGATTTCTGAGGAAAATGCCGCGGCAGTTATACCGGATAAGGAGACAGAGGTGCTGGTATACTGCCGGAGCGGAAGACGCAGCAAAATGGGTGCAGAGAAACTGGCGGATCTGGGATATGCCAATGTGGCGGAATTCGGAGGCATTATCGATTGGCCTTATGAAATCGTCCGCGGATCCAATCCGTAAAGGAGCGGGCATCTGCAGAAAGGCGCCTTGTTGCTGCCCTAAGTTCACAGCGTACGCAAAAGGCGAAATGGTATGGGTTTCGCCTTTTGCTGTGTATGAATCTCCTGGTTATCCTTTTCTCGCTCGCAGGCTTGTGATACCGGCAGAACCGGGCAGGGCTGGGGCTTGTACCGAGGTGGTAGAAAAAAACGGATGAGCCATATATAATAAAAAAGCGATGCAGGTAAGTGGCAGGCATTTTCAACAGGCTTAAAAATTTTACGGACTGGGAGGATTTGGGATGGCAAAGGATTATTCGTTCGACGTGGTGTGCCGTACGGATTTGGCGGAGGCGGCCAATGCGGTCAATCAGGCTGCGAAGGAAATTGGCACCCGTTATGATTTTAAAGGGAGCAAGAGCTCTGTGACGCTGGCGGACAAAACAATGACACTTCTCGGCGATGATGACTTCAAGCTTCGCCTTGTCCGGGAAATTGTCAATGCCAAGCTGGTGAAGCGGGGGATTTCCCTGAAAAATATCACTGAGGGAAAGAAAGAGCCTGCAGCAGGCGGCATGGTGCGGCAGGTGCTGACGTTTAAAAACGGCATCGAAGCGGAGCTGGCCAAGGATATTGTAAAGCGCATTAAAAATTCCGGCATCAAGGTGCAGGCGAAGATCAACGGAGACGAGCTTCGCGTAAGCGGGAAAGATAAGGATGCGCTGCAGGAAGCCATTGCATTCCTGAAAAATCAGGATTTGCCGGCAGAGCTGCAGTTTGTGAACTATCGCTGATGGACGCGCCAAATCCGGAAAAGCCCATGCGGGAAGGGTACACCACCGGGGCGTCGGCCACAGCGGCCATGAAGGCGGCGCTCCTCGCCCTTCGCGGCGAATTTCCCCGAACCGTGACGGTTCTTTCACCGCAGCATGTGGAGATCACTGTGCCGGTGGCGTCCGCTTCGGCGGAGGGCGGCATCGGCACGGCCACCGTACTGAAGGACGGGGGAGATGATCTGGACTGCACCCATGGTACCCCCGTTGTCGTTACGGTGCGTTACAAGAGTACGCCCGGACTGGTTCTCAAGGCAGGGAAGGGCGTTGGAACGGTGACAAAGCCGGGCCTGCAGGTACCGGTGGGGAAACCGGCCATCAATCCGGGGCCGCAGCTCATGATGCGTCATGTCTATGAGGAAATGGCAGGGCGGGAGAAGGGCCTGGAGGTGACCGTATCGATTCCTGCGGGCGAGGAGTTGGCCAAACAGACGCTCAATCCTGTCATGGGGATAGTGGGCGGCATTTCCGTGCTGGGCACTACGGGGATCGTGAAGCCCATGAGCGAGGATGCCTACAAGCGGTCCCTTGCGCCCCAACTTTCCGTCATAAAAGGATGCGGCTTTCACACTGCCGTGCTCGCCCCGGGACGGATAGGAGAAAATGCAGCCGCCAGGATGGGCATTCCGCGGGATGCCATTGCAGAGACGAGCAATTTCATCGGATACATGCTCGAGCAGGCCGTGGCCGTGGGATTTACGAAGCTCCTTCTCATCGGGCACATGGGCAAGCTGGTCAAGGTGGCGTCCGGAAGCTTTCACACGCACAACCGGTACAGCGACGGCCGGATGGAAACACTGGCGTCCTATGCGGCGCTGAACGGGGCGGGAAGCGAGGTGGTGCGGGCCATCATGGACTGCATCACCACTGACGGCGCGGAAAAAATCATAGCCGATGAGCACCTGGAAGCCATTTATCAGCAGATGGCGGAGCGGGCGCAGGTGAGAAGCGAGCGATATATTTTCGGAAAGGCCCGGGTGGGCGTTGTGTTTGCCGGTATGGACGGCACGGTCATTGCCGCATCGAGCCATGCGGCGGATATTACAGAGGAAGAATCATGGCACATCGTTTGATTGTCGCTGGCATCGGGCCGGGCGGGGCAGACTATATTCTGCCGAAAGCCCTGCGGGCTATAAGAGAGGCGAAGTACCTTGCGGGCGGGCGGCGCGCCCTGGCTGATTTTGCCAGGGAAGGCCAGGAAACCTATCCCATAACGGGGAAGCTTTCCCTCCTTGCTGACTGGATTGCGGACGCACTGGATAAGGACAATGTGGTGGTCATGGTATCCGGAGATCCCGGTTTCTACAGCCTTCTTCCGTGGCTGAAAACAAAGTTTTCTCACACGGAGGTAGAGGTCATACCAGGGATTTCCTCCGTACAGGCTGCCTATTGCTGCCTTGGCGAGTCCTGGCAGGGATCAGAATGGCTCTCCTTTCACGGCCGTGTGCCGGCAGAGGAGAAGCTGGCCTATGAACCGGGAAAGAAGCTCTCTTTTATTACTGATTATGAGCACAATCCCGCGTACATTGCGCAGGAGCTCATGAAGCGCGGCTGGCCGAAGGACACAGCGGCGGCTGCGGCGGAGCATGTGTCGTATGAAAATGAACACATCGTCCGGGGGACTCTTGAGGAGATAGGGCAGCTTCCGGGCTTTGGAGAATCCGTATTGGCGGTGATGGGATAATGTATACCTTTGGAATTGCCGACGAGGAGTTCATTCGGGGAAAGGTGCCGATGACAAAAGCGGAAATCCGCGCGATGGTCATGGTGAAAGCGGCCATCGCACCGGGAGATACCGTAGCGGACATCGGCGCAGGAACAGGCTCCATCTCGGTGGAGGCGGCGCTGGCCTCGGGAACGGGGACGGTCTATGCGGTGGAGCGCAATCCTGAGGGGATTGGGCTCATTCAGCAGAATGCAGAAAAGTTTGGCTGTAAAAATATTGTTGTGGTGCAGGGTTCCGCGCCGGAGGCGATGAAGGCGCTCCCTCCCTGTGATGTCATTATCATTGGCGGTACAGGGGGGCACCTGGACGCCATCCTTGATGAAGCGGATGCCCATCTGGCAGCAGGGGGACGCCTCATTCTGACGGCGGTTACCGCGGAGACGACCGGTGAGGTGGTTTCTGCCTTTGCCAGCCGGCCGTACACGCTGGAAGGCTTTCAAATGCAGGTGAATCGCCTGCGGAAGCTGGGCCATTACCATCTGTACAGTCCGCTGAGTCCTGTTTTCATTTTTACGGCGGTGAAAAAATCCGCTGAAAATAATATTGGCTGAGGAGGCTTATTATGGGGAAAGTCTATTTCATCGGCGCCGGTCCGGGAGACCCGGAGCTGATTACGGTAAAGGGGCGCCGCCTTGTATCAGAGGCGGATGTCATCATTTATGCCGGCTCGCTGGTCAATCCGGAGATCCTGAAGTGGGCCAGGGAGGACGCGGAGATTTACAACAGCGCATCCATGAACCTGGATGAGGTGCTGGATGTGGAAATTCGCGCGGTAAAGGAAGGGAAGATGGTGGCCCGGGTGCACACGGGAGATCCCGCCATTTATGGCGCCATTCAGGAGCAGATGGACGGCCTTCGGGCGGCGGGCATCGATGACTTTGAGGTGGTTCCGGGGGTAAGCTCGTTCCTTGCGTCCGCGGCGGCGCTGAAGCAGGAATACACCCTGCCCAATGTGTCCCAGAGCATCATCATTACCCGCATGGAAGGGCGTACGCCCATGCCGCCGAAGGAAAATCTCACTTCTCTGGCGCAGCATCAGGCCACCATGTGCATCTTCCTCTCTGTTCAGGCCATTGATAAGGTGATGCAGCAGCTCATGGACGGCGGGTATCCGGCGGATACGCCCGTGGCCATCGTAGTCCGCGCCACCTGGCCGGATGAAAAAATACTGCGCGGCACCATTGCCACCATTGCAGACATCATTCATAAGGAAGGGGTAACCCGCCAGGCAATGATCGTCGTGGGGCGCGTTCTTGACTGTGAATATGAGCTGTCCAAATTGTACGACCGCCGGTTTACCACCATGTTCCGGCAGGGAACAGACAGCCAATGAAAGGCGCGGTGATCTCCGTATCCCGCAGGGGGGCCCTCCTGGGCCAGCGCGTGCGCGCCGCTCTTGACGGAATCACCTGTTATGAAAGGGCGGGGGCGGAGAGCGGAGAAGGGGCGGTGCTCTTTCAGCGAACCTTTTCGCTCACGGAGGAGATTTTCAGCCGCTATGACGGACTTCTCTACATCATGGCATCCGGTATCGCCGTGCGTGCCATCGCGCCGCACATTGTGAGCAAGGCGTCGGATCCGGCGGTGCTGGTTATGGATGAATGCGGGAATCACTGCATTTCTCTCCTGTCAGGCCATTTGGGCGGCGCCAATGACTGGGCCAGAGAAATTGCCGCGGCCGTGGGTGCCGATGCGGTTATCACCACGGCGACAGACGTGCACGGCCGTCCCGCGCCGGATGACGTAGCGAGGAAGCTGTACATGCGGGTGGAGCCGCTGGCTGCGTTAAAACCGGTCAATAGCGCCATCGCGGAGGGGAAGTCCTTTGCGTGGCTCGTGGATCCGGAGCTGCCCTTTGCGGGAGAGGTGCGGAAGAAACTGGCCGCTCTTGGCATTGAGGCGGTGCTTTATGGGGAGGATGTTCCCTGTGAGGCGGCGGCGGTGATCAGCGAATCGCGTCTGGCTGTGGCGGTGCCTCATGTATACCTCCGGCCGAAAAATCTCTTTGTCGGCCTGGGATGCCGGCGCGGCACGCCGGAGGAGCGCATTCGCGATGCCTTCTGCGGCGCTTTACATACAATTGGTGCAGAAAGCTGGCAGGTAAAGGCCCTCGCGTCGGTGGATGTGAAGGCAAATGAGCCGGGGCTTCTGCAGTTTGCAGAGCACATGAATCTGCCCATTCATTTTTATCCGGCAGATGAGCTGAAACAATGGGCGGATGCGGGCCATGTGGCTGTTTCTGAATTTGTAGAAAAAACGATTGGAGTGGGGAATGTATGCGAGTCAGCAGCACTCAGGGAAGCGTGGCAGGGGAAAACATTGCTTCCGAAGACAAAATTTGTGGATGCCACAGCGGCAGTGGCCGTGGGCTTATCCGTGTCGTCGGCATCGGGCCGGGCCATGAAGAGGAAATGACGCCGAAGGCGGCTGCCGCGATTGATGAAGCGGAAATCATTGTAGGCTATAATACATACATTGCTTTGATTCGCAATCGCCTTGAAGGAAAAACCGTTGTGGGCAATGGCATGCGGCAGGAGGTGGAGCGCTGTCAGAAAGCGGTGGACCTCGCTGCGGAGGGTTACAGCGTGGCGGTTATTTCCTCCGGAGATCCAGGTGTGTACGGCATGGCGGGCCTTGTGCTGGAGCTCATTCAGAAGATCCCCGAGGACAAGCGGCCGGTTTGCGAGATTATACCGGGTCTGACCGCGGCCAACACCTCCGCCGCCGCGCTGGGCGCTCCCCTTATGCACGACTATGCAGTCATTTCCCTTTCGGACCTTATGACGCCGTGGGAGCAGATCAAAAAGAGGGCGCGCCTGGCCGCGGAGGGAGATTTCGTGATTGCTCTCTACAATCCGAAGAGCCGCGGCCGGTCAGATTACCTGAATCAGGTTCGGGATATTGTACTGGAATACAGAAATCCCGCCACGCCCGTGGGCATTGTGCGCAAGGCGGGCCGTCCCGGCATGAACTGGACGGTGACCACCCTGGAAAAGCTGCCTGAGGAAGAGGTGGACATGCAGTCCACCGTCATCATCGGCAACAGCAACACCTACATAGCAGACGGGGTTATGATTACGCCGCGGGGATACAAGCTTTGATCTGGATTATTTCCGGGACGCAGGATGGTCGGGAAATAGCAGCGCATCTTGCCGACTGGATACGGACGCAGCCCGAGGGCCGGCAGGAAACGATTCTCATGACCGTGGTCAGCCAGTACGGCAAGATCCTCGCTGAGCACGAAGGTATCACCATTGAGGTGGGGCGCTTTACGAAGGAAGAAATGCTTTGGGAGATTCGTTCCAAAGGAATTACGGTCATCCTGGACTGCAGTCATCCCTATGCGGCGGTGGTGTCGGAAACGGCGCAGGCTGCCTGCCGGGAAGCGGGCATTGCCTATGTGCGCTACGAGCGGCCGGGCATAGAGCTCCCTGATTACGAAAAGCTGCATATCGTCGCCAACGAAGAAGAAGCGGCCGACCTGGCCGGGCATCTCGGCGAAAGCATCCTGCTCACCACAGGATCCAAAACGCTGCCCCTCTTCGTCCATGCCGAGGCCCTTCAGGGAAAGACCCTGTGGGCCCGGGTGCTTCCACTTTCCGGTGTGGTCCGGATGTGTGAGGAGCTGGGATTGAAGGCGCGGCAGATTCTGGCGCTGCAGGGTCCCTTTTCTTATGAAATGAATCGCGCCATGATCCGGGACTGCCATGCCGATGTGATGGTGACAAAGAACAGCGGCCTTGTGGGCGGAAGCGATACGAAGCTGAAAGCGGCCATGGACGAGCACATACACGTGATTGTTATTGAAAAACCAAAAGCGTATCTGAGTGATGTACCTGTATTTTCTTCAGAGGAACAGGTATTGAAATATATGGAGGAACAGCATGAATTTTATTAAGAATCCGAAGGCGATCGAAGAAACCAGTATGGAAATGATTTATCCATTCATCAAGGATTTGGATTTGACTCCCGAGGAAATCACTGTGTACTCCCGTATGATTCATGCCTCCGGGGATGTGGATTACGGACATCTTATCCAGACAAGCCGCGGGGCCGTGGCCACGGGCATTGAAGCGCTCCGCCGGGGCTGCAATATTTACTGCGACGTAACCATGGTGCAGACAGGCATCAATAAGCGCGCTCTCTCCGTGCTGGGCGGGCAGGTGTTCTGCCGCATCGCGGATCCGGACGTCATTAAGAGCGCCAGGGAAAAGAATGTGTCCCGCTCTATGGAAGCGATTCATTCCTTTGGCAAGGACCTCAACGGCTCCATCATTGCGGTGGGCAACGCCCCTACGGCTCTCTTTGAAGCCATTCGTATGACTAAGGAAGAGGCAATCATGCCGGCCCTTATCATTGGGATTCCCGTGGGCTTTGTCGGTGCGGCGGAATCAAAGGAATTCCTCATCAAGGAATGCAGGGTTCCCTATATTACGGTGCGCGGCACCAAGGGCGGAAGTCCGGTGGTGGCCTCTGTGATCAATGCCATGCTCTACAACCTGGTGCGCCGGGACAACATGCTTTATGTACAGGACTTGAAAGACTGAGGGAGAGCCGCTTTGCTGCGGCTCTCTTTTTCTGATGAAATAGTACGGCGGGCACGGTTCCGCTGAGGGAGGCGGTATGAAAAAAACGACAGAGGAAGCATCAGGGAAAAATAAAGCGGTCCGTTTGTCCGTTCTTGCGGCTTGCCTGGTATTTACCGCCGCGGTGATGGTGGGGAGTCTGGTCTTCGGCTCGGCAGACATTCCCTTTTCCCGCATCGTGGACATTCTCTTCGGCCCGGTAACGGGGACGGACGGCATGGTGATCTGGAACATTCGCTTTCCCAGGAACCTCACCGGCGCCCTGGTGGGGGCAGACCTGGCCGTATCCGGCGCCATCCTGCAGGCGGTGATGAAAAATCCCCTGGCGGATCCCGGCATTGTGGGCGTGTCAAGCGGTGCCGGCCTGGCAGGGGTTATCATGCTCATTTTCATGCCTGACGCGTCCCTCCTCCTGACGCCGGCGGCCTTTGTGGGGGCCATGCTTTCAGCGGGGGCGGTGTATGCGCTGGCGTGGAAGAGCGGCATTCGGCCGAATCGGATCATACTGGCCGGCGTGGCGGTGAGCGCTTTACTGGGAAGCGGCATTTCCGCCCTGCTCGTCTTTTATTCGGATCGGGTGCAGGGGGCGCTCCTGTGGATGGTGGGCGGCCTGTCCGCGCGGAGCTGGCCCCAGGTGGAGGCGCTCTTTCCCTATACGGTGCTGGGATTGCTGTTTGCCGTGCTGGGGGCCAAGGCGCTGACCATTCTGTCTCTGGGGGACGAAACGGCGCGCGGCCTGGGCCTGCCCGTGGAACGGGTGCGTTTTCTCATGACCGCGGCGGCGGCGCTTCTGGCGGCCGGTGCGGTGAGCATTGCCGGACTCATCGGCTTTGTGGGGCTCGTTGTGCCGCATATCGTGCGCCTTCTTATCGGTTCGGATTTTAAATACCTCATCCCCGGCTCGGCCCTGCTGGGCGCGGGCATCCTCGTGCTGTGCGATACCCTGGGCCGGACGGTATTTGCACCGGTGGAAATCCCGGCGGGCATTATTATGGCCTTTCTGGGGGCGCCCTTTTTCCTGTACCTTCTGAGGAGGAGCACCTGATGAAAGCGGCAGTGGAAGTGAAGGGCGTCAAGGTGGCCTTCGGCGGCCATCCGGTGCTGTGCGGTGCGGACTGCACGGTGGAGCAGGGGCAGATTGTTTCCTTCCTCGGGCGGAACGGGTGCGGAAAATCCACACTGCTCAAGGTAATTACAGGCAACCTGAAGCCTGATGAGGGGACCGTCTGTATTGATGGGCGGGACCTGCGCTCCTACCGTACGGGAGAGCTGGCAAGAAAGGCGGCCTTCCTGCCGCAGATTCACGAAACACCGAAGGACATGACGGTGCTGGAGCTGGCCGCATGCGGTCGCTATCCCTACCAGCACTGGTGGAGCGGCGTGTCCACCCGGGACCGGGCCATTGTGGCGGACGCCCTTCGAAGGACCCATACCTACCAGCTGAAGGAGCGCACCGTGGCGTCTCTTTCGGGGGGAGAGCGGCAGCGCGTGTGGATTGCCATGGCGCTGGCCCAGGAGCCGGAGGTTTTGATTCTGGATGAGCCCACCACCTACCTGGATGTGTGCCACCAGCTGGAGGTGCTGGAGCTGATCAGCCAGCTCAATCGGGAAGAGGGACTTACGGTCATTCTGGTGCTCCATGACATTGGCCATGCCTGCCGGTATTCCTCCAAGGTCTGCATACTAGAGGACGGGCTGATTCAGCGGAGCGGCCCGCCGGGAGAGGTGCTGACCCACGAGTCAATTGCCCACATATTCGGTGTGGACGCCGAAGTGGAAGAGCGCGGCGGAAGGCCGTGCATCATCATTAACGGACTGTGCCGGTGAATTTTCAGGCAGATCAAACCGCCCCTTTGCGGAGGAATTTCCTCTTCACAAAGGGGCGGTTTGCTGTCAGGTATAATTGAAACTGTTACTTGTCCGGGTAAGCCAGGGACGAAAGCATCTCCAGCGCATCAGGGGTGCGGATGCCCGGATTGAGAAGGAAGAGATCCGAGGGCAGGAAGTAGACCCGGTCATTGGCAACGGCTGACAGATGGGCCCAGGCGGGGTTATTCCTCATGGATTGGTCCAGCTTCTGGTTGATGGCGTCAGCATTCCCCATGGTAACGATGAAGAGAATGTCCGGATCATCCGCTGAGAGCTGTTCCAGCGAATAGGGCACCGTCTTGGTCTGGAAGGAAAGCGTGCCATGAGAGGTAAGGACATTGTCCATGCCCAGGTATTCCGCCATGGAGGCGCAGATGGCGGTGGGTGTTTCTGCCGTCACATCCCGGCCGGTGGCGCGGAGAATGGCAATCCGCGCCGGTGTATGGGCAGCGGCGGCCTCTTTGGCGGCGCGCATGCGCTTTTCGTAGTCGGCGCACACCGCTTCGGCCTCCGCTTCCTTTCCGCAGAGGGTGCCAAGAAATTGCAGAAGCGGTACATTGTCATGGATGCCGTCGTAATCCACCAGGAGGTAGGGAATGCGGTTGCTCTGAAGAAGCGGCTCCAGCTTTCCGTTCTGGCTCTTCCCGCCGATGACAAAATCGGGTGAAAGAGAAACGAGCTTTTCCATATCAATGTGCTGAGGCGTACCCAGGGACGTCACGTTCTGCGCTTCATCCGGGATGGGGGTTTCTGTGATGGGGCGGGCGATAACGGTACCTCCCACGGCATACACCATATTGAGGAGCGGTGTGGTCAGCACGGCGATCCGCTGCGGCTTGGCCGGGACGGTGACAGTCTCTCCCTTGTAGGTCAATGCTTTTTCCCCTTCCGTTACGGCAGGGGAGGCCGCGCAGCCTGCCAGCGCCAGGGAGAGAAGGCAGGCGGTAAAAAATGAATAGAGCGATTTCATGGAGGCCTCCTTTGACGGAGATCCTGCCGGTCAGATAAAAACGCCCCGCAAAAGCAGGGGCGTTTATTATGCCGGCAAAAAGACCGGGAATACTTCGTTATTACAGCGCAGCCACTGCTTCATCGGCTCTTTCTACATACAGGGCGCGGACATTCGGGTTCTCTCCGAGGCCATGGATGTAGGTGTCCACAGTGAACCCTTCTCCTTCAAGAATGACCTTGTGGCTGTCTTCCTCGTCACCGGCCATGTCGTTATGGGCGTGGTCGCCCGCTACGAGCATAATGGGCATGAGCGTCACATGGGCGATGCCTTTTTCCTTCAGCTTCGGAATGACATCCTCCAGATTCGGACGGCCCTCTACGGAGTATACGAAAATATTGTTCAGTCCCACTTCGCCAATGCGGTCCTGAATGACGGAATAGTACGCATTGGCGGGATGGTGGGTTCCGTGAGCCAGGAGCAGGATGCCTTCATCTTCACTGAGCGCGGGGAACTGGGAAGAAAGGGCTTTGACGAAGTCAACCACCTGGTCCGGTTCACCCTCTGTTCCCTGGTAGTACATGAGGGGCGTAGCAAAGGAAACCGATTTGAAGTCGTTGGCAAACTGTTTGGTTACAAGGCGGTTGTATTCGTATTCAATGCCGGGAACGACGTTGAGGGAAACAACGGCCACACGGGTATATCCATCGGCCTTCAGCTGGGCAAACGCTTCCTCCGGAGTGGGCTTATGAATGCCTTCCGCTGCTTCTACCCGTTCAATGATGATATGGCTCGTATAGGCTTCAAACACAGGAATATTCGGATGGGCCTGCTGAATCGCTGCCTCCACCGCATCAATATTCTTTGCGCGGGCATCGGTGAAGGTGGTGCCGAAAGCCATGACAAGGATGGCGTCCTTATTTTCCAGAGAGGCCAGAGCGGGGTTGCCGCCGGTCCAGACACCAATATTGGCCGCCTCCTGAAGTGCGGGGGTGGCCGTTTTAACCTCCGGGCTGAGTTCATACGCATTGGCGGTGAGCCCAATGGCAGCGGTGCCGAGGGCTGCTAAGGAAACGGAAAGAAGAGTTTTCATGCGCTGATTCATATAAAATCCTCCTTTGAATTCAATAAAGGCATCATGGATCATTCCCTGATTCCGGCGTTCCGGCATATTCCATGGGCCTTCGCATGACTCTACGATATTTCTATATTAGTATTCATACAGAAATATGTCAATAAATTTTCATATAGAAACAAATATTTTCCAATAAAGAAGAAATATATTAAAATAAAATGGCAGGGAAATGACAAACCGCAGAAATGGAATAGAGAAAAGGCATAATCAGCCCGCGGCAGAGAAGGGGTAAAGGGGATAAATGAATGCATTCAGGGCATAATCCACTATACAAACTAAACATTTGAGATATAGATTCTCCCTATTTTATACTACAATCAGGCAAATACATAATCATTTTGTTAAAGAAAGGGGAATCGATATGAAAAAATACAGTGCATTGGCGGCGGCAGCGGCGCTTACGCTGGCCCTTACGGCCTGCGCATCGGGCAGCACGGGAAGTGCGGCTTCCTCTTCGCCGGCACCGGCTCCGGCAGTGCAGCAGGAAGCACAGACACCGCAGGGAGAACACAAAATTCTTATTGCGTACTTTGCCTATGGAGAAAATGCGGAGATTCCTGCAGGGGCGGATGCCTCCACGTCCGCGAGCATACAGCCCACGGCGGAAGGAATGACGGGCAATACCGGGCTGGTGGCACGGAATATTCAGAAATTGACCGGCGGCGATTTGTTTTCCATTCGCACAGTGAATCCCTATCCGCCCACGTATCGCGCGACTGTGGATCAGGGGAGGGAAGAGCAGCAGCGGGGAGATCGGCCCGCGCTGGCCACACATGTGGAGAATATGGCTGATTATGATGTAATTTTCCTGGGCTATCCCAATTGGTGGGGAGATTTGCCAATGGCGCTCTATACCTTCCTTGATGAATATGATTTGTCCGGCAAAATTATTGTTCCCTTCTGCACATCCGGCGGCAGCGCCCTTTCTGATACGGTGAACACCATTCGAAATGCGGAACCGGGGGCCACGGTGAGAGAGGGCTTCCATGTGCGGGATTCCTCTTCGGCAGGTGCGGAGAATTCGGTAGCCAATTGGGTGAATTCCCTGAATCTGGTGGGATAACCCATGAAGAGCGCGCAGATACGGCGGATTACGGATGCGGCTATGACTGTGTGCCTGTTCTTTCTCATGGGATTTCCTTTCTTTGGGACGACAGCACACATGGTGGGAGGGACCTGCTTCTTTGTGCTCCTGTTTTTCCACCACTGGTTGAATCGGAATTGGGCGCCTTCTCTGCGGAGAGGGCGATGGAATGCGGTTCGCCGTCTTCAGGCCGGGGCCAATTTCTGCCTGGCCCTGGTAATCCTGGCCCTTCTATGGAGCGCTCTCATTCTTGCAAGACCTGCGGTGGAGTTTCTGCCGCGCCTTGGAAGCATGACTCTTGGCAGAGAAATGCATATGACCGCAGCCTATTGGGGATTTCTCATTATGAGCTTTCACATAGGCCTGCACGGAGATATGTTTGCATCCATGACGCGGAAGGCGGGGCCGGGGCTGAAACGGCTCCTGTCCGCCGCTGCGGCGTGCTTTGCGCTGTACGGCGTATGGGCTTTCTGGAGCAGGGACTGGATAGACTACCTGTTTCTGCGGATGGAGTTTGTGTTCTTTGATTACGAGGAACCGAAACTTTTATTTTATTTGGATCACGTGGCCATTATGGTTCTTGGAATCTGGTTGGGCTGGAAGGCTATGGCACTGGCGCGTCAGCGGCAGAGCCGGAAGCATCGGGCATGAATGGATAGTATCTGAAAGCAGCGGAAGTCACCGCTTCGGAGCAGGCGGTAAAGGATTGGGTGCATACCGTATATACAACGGGCTGATGCACAGAAAGGAGCAGCACTATGAAATCGTGGTTTTCGCTGGCCTTGTCAGCGTGGGTTCTGGCCGTACTGACCGGATGCGGCGGGCAGCCGTCTGCATCGGCCCCGGTCGGCCCTGTGCAGACGGCGCAGGCGGCGGTTCCTGAGGTGAGGGAAACGCCCGCGGTGGAGAGCCGGACGCCGGGTGAATCGGACAGGAAGGTTCTCATTGCCTATTTCACCTGGGCGGACAATACGCATGTGGCCAACCCATCGGCTATAGATCCCGATGCGTCCACCTCAGCAAGTGTTCTTCCGCCGGGAAATACGGCCAGGCTGGCCGGGTGGATACAGGAGCGGACGGGAGGCGACTTGTTTTCCATTCGCGTGAAGGAGCCCTATTCGAGCGATTATGATGAATGTCTGGATCGGGCTGCGGTGGAGAAGCAGAGAAATGCCCGGCCGGAGCTGGCAGCGCAGGTTCCTGATATGGATGCCTATGACGTGGTGTTCCTCGGTTATCCGAACTGGTGGTACACCCTTCCCATGCCGGTTCTGACATTCCTCGAAAGCTATGATTTTTCCGGTAAAACGGTGATTCCCTTCTGCGCTCATGGTACCGGCGGGCTGGCAGACAGCGTGGAAGCTCTGCGGGGAGCGCTGCCGGATTCGGCGGTGGTCGGGCGACCTGTGGGCGTATACCGTCCGGATGTAGACAGCGCGAAGCCGCGCATTGATGCATGGCTGGCCGAAGCGGGCTGGTAATGAAGCGGATTTTAGGGCTGTTTCTTGCGGTTTGCCTGCTGTTGGCGGGTTGCGGCGCGGAGGGCTCGAAGAAGTACACCCGAAATTTCTTCGCCATGAATACGTACATGACCATGACTGCCTATGGTCCGTACGCCGAGGAGGGGATGAAAGCGGCGGAGGAGGGCATACGCGCCATAGAGGACGCCCTTTCTGTCACCAGAGAGGGGAGCGATGTGTGGCGCGTGAATCATCGCACCGATGAGGCCGTAACGCTGGGCAGCGATGCGGAGGCGGTGATGCGTGAGGCCCTTGCGTTGGCGGAGCAAACGGGAGGCGCACTGGATCCCACCATTTATCCCGTCGTGGAGGCCTGGGGCTTTACGAAGGAACAGCGCCGGGTGCCCGGAAGCGGTGAGCTCCGGGAGGTGGTAAGCCGCACGGGCTGGCAGCGGGTGCATCTGGAAAAGAACAAGCTCGTCCTTGCGCCGGGCATGGAAATCGATTTTGGTGCGCTCGGCAAGGGATATGCCGGCCGCGAGGCGGGCCGTATTCTTCGCAGGCATAACGTGCGCTCTGCCATTATCAGTCTTGGCGGCAATGTGGAGGCGGTGGGGAGTCGGCCCGACGGCACGCCCTGGCGGGTGGGGCTGCGCGCCCCTGATGGGGAAGGCTATGCGGGCATGATCTCTGTGAGAGATGCGGCAGTGGTCACATCGGGAAGTTATGAACGGTACTTCGTCGATGCGGAGGGGAAGCGCTGGCATCATATCATAGATCCCGCCACGGGCTATCCCGCGGAGAACGGCCTCCTTTCTGTCACCGTCATCGGATCGGACGGGCTTTTGTGCGATGCTCTTTCCACCGCGCTCTTTGTGATGGGCAGGGACAGGGCCAGTGCCTTTTGGCGCAGCCGCGACGATTTTGAAATGATTCTGATTGAAGAGGGCCGGCGCATTACGGTTACCGAAGGATTGGAAAAGGCCTTCTCTGTTTTGCCGGAGTATACAGGCAGTACGGTGGAGGTGCTTCGGAAATGATGGTCGGACGGCTGGGAGCAGCAGCGCTGGTTCTTGGACTTTCTTCTATGGCTGCCGCCTGCGGGTCAACGCCAGAAAAGCAGCGGGCGGAGATTCTGCAGAATGGAAAAGTTGTCCGCACGGTGAACCTTTCAGAAGTAATGGAGCCGGAGGAATTGACCCTGACTTGTGACAGCGGGCGCAATACCATTTATATTGCGCCGAAGGAAATTCGTATGCAGTCCGCCGATTGTCCGGATCAGATTTGCGTGAAGTCGGGAAAGCTCATTGAAGGCGGACTGCCTATCGTGTGCCTGCCGCACCGGCTGGTGATCCAGTGGGCGGATTGAATGGAGAAAGAAGGGAGAGGCTATGTCTGTACGCCGATTGAACGTTCTGGCAATTCTTACCGGGCTTTCTCTCATTTTGTTTGTCATAGAAATGCAGATCCCGCCGCCGATTCCAATACCCGGTGTAAAAATCGGATTGGCGAATGTCATCACCGTGCTGATGGTCTGCCGATTCCGACCGGGAGAGGCGGCGCTGGTTCTACTGGCGCGTATTCTTCTGGCGGCGTTATTTGCCGGACAGGCCGCAGCGCTTCTTTACAGCCTGGCTGGAGGGGTGAGCTGTCTCATCGGCATGCTCCTGTTGAAGCGGGTGCTACCGGTGCGTCGGATTTGCCTTTGCAGCGTATGCGGCGCGGTGCTTCATAATGCAGGACAGCTGGCTGTGGCGGTGGCTGTTCTTGGAACCCCTTCCGTGCTGGCCTATTTCCCTGTGCTGGCCGCAAGCGGAGCCATTGCGGGCGCATTCACAGGGGTGTGCGCACGGCAGTTCCTTTTGCGGTATCCCTTCCCGGCGCACTTATCCGGATGAAGGCATGTCTTATAAAGAGATAATATGGCGTTGCCATGGCGTTCAGAGGTTTTTACAAGCCCCTTGAACGGCTTGACAAAGGAAAGATTATTCTGTAACATGATGGTAACTTCATATAAAATTATTCCTTCCGGATAACCAGGAGGAAAAACCGTTGAAGCGGAGATCAAAACGGATCGTGCACTTACAGAGAGCTGGGATGATGAGAATCCAGCAGAACGCAGCCCGTCAAATGGACCGCTGAGGGCGCAGGGGAAAGGCAACGAGTATACTGCGACGTGAGGCTTACGTCAGTAGCCGGGGATATGTTGGTATCCCGACAAAGAGCAGGAGTCATGTCCTGAAGCAAGGTGGCACCGCGGATACATCCGGGATTGCAAAGCAATGTTCCCTATTCGTCCTTGACAGAATTGGTCTGTCAGGGGCGTTTTCTTTTTGGAGATTTCTTTGCCTGACATGGCAGAAAAGAAACATATTCGTATTGGGGAGGCCTTATGCGGTATATGATGCGATGGCGGCGCTTTGGGCGCTGACAAAATATCCTTTTGGATGCACAGCATCCGGACAATGACATGAATAGGTGCAGCAAATCAATGGGGAGGTATACCAATGAATATTCGGCCAACACTGTCGGAGGTCAGTTCCATCGCTTCCATGGGAAAATACACGGTGATCCCGGTGAGCTGTGAAATCTTATCGGATTTTACGACACCCATAGAAACCATGAAAATTCTTAAGAATCTGTCTGCTCACTGTTATATGCTGGAATCTGCACAGGCGGATGAAACCTGGGGACGATATACCTTTCTTGGCTTTGATCCGAAAATGGAGATTACCTGTGTGGAAGACGGCGGTCCCCGCATTTTTGTTGATGGAGAACTGGCAGCTGACGGGGGACATCCATCGGATTTTTTGCGCGGGATTCTTTCCCGGTATAAAAGCCCCCGGTTGGACTATCTGCCGCCTTTTACAGGCGGTCTGGTTGGTTACTTTTCTTATGACTATCTCGGCTACAGCGAGCCGAGTGCGCGAACCGGGGCTGAAGATACGGAACATTTCAAGGATGCGGATCTGATGCTGTTTGATAAAGTCATTGCTTTTGACAATATGCGGCAAAAAATGATTCTTATCGTGAATATGTGCACAGATAATCCGGAAATGAATTACCATAAGGCCGTTGGAGAGCTGAGAAGGATGATTGAATTGCTTCATCGTGGGGAAAAGAACGAGGAACCGGGCGGAAAACTCACAGGAGAGGTGACAGCGCTGTTTGACAGGGAGCGGTTCTGTGCCATGGTGGAGGCGGCTAAACGCCATATCCGGGAAGGCGATGTGTTTCAGATGGTTCTGTCCAATCGTCTGAGCGCGCCCTTTGAGGGGAGTCTGTTAAATACCTATCGAGTTCTCCGCACCATCAATCCATCCCCCTACATGTTTTATTTTTCGGGAACGGATGTGGAGGTGGCGGGCGCCTCACCGGAGACGCTGGTCAAGCTGGAAAACGGCGTGGTTCGCACCTTTCCTCTGGCAGGGACAAGACCGCGGGGGAAAACGGCCGGGGAGGATCAGGCACTGGAAGCAGAACTGCTTTCGGATGAAAAGGAGCTGGCGGAGCACAATATGCTGGTCGATTTGGGCCGGAATGATTTGGGAAAGATCTGCCGGTTCGGCACGGTCCAGGTGGAGGTTCTTCATTCCATCGAGCGGTTTTCCCATGTGATGCATATTGGTTCCGTCGTACGCGGGGTGCTGCGGGATGATAAGGACGCGCTGGACGCCATTGAAGCGGTGCTTCCCGCGGGAACCCTTTCAGGCGCGCCGAAAATCAGGGCCTGTCAGCTTATCGGTGAGTTGGAAAACAATAAGCGCGGTATTTATGGCGGCGCGATTGGGTATATTGACTTCACCGGCAATATGGATACATGCATTGCCATCCGTATTGCCTATAAGAAAAACGGCAGGGTGTTTGTGCGGAGCGGTGCCGGCATTGTGGCCGATTCTGTTCCGGAAAAGGAATTCGAGGAATGTCTGAATAAAGCGAGGGCCTCGCTTGCGGCGCTGAAAATGGCGCAGGAGGTGGAATGATGATTCTTCTGATTGATAACTACGACAGCTTTTCCTATAATTTGTACCAGCTCATTGGGGAGCTGGAGCCGGATATCACGGTTATTCGAAATGATGAAATGACTGTGGAAGAAATCAGAAAGCGGCATCCGGACCATATCATTCTGTCTCCGGGCCCGGGAAGGCCGGAGACAGCGGGGATCATTATGGAAGTGGCAGGGACACTGGGAAAAGAGATTCCCGTCCTGGGTGTGTGTCTTGGCCATCAGGCCATTTGTGCGGTTTTTGGCGCTGTCGTGACTTACGCCAGAAAGCTGATGCATGGAAAGCAGTCAGAGGTCAGGCTGGATACGGCATGTCCGCTGTTCAGGGGTTGCCCTGAGACGGTGCGGGTAGCACGGTACCATTCGCTGGCGGCCGATGCGAATACGCTGCCGGAAGAATTGAAAATAACGGCGGAGACCAGTGACGGCGAGGTCATGGCAGTACAGCACAGGGCGTATCCGATTTACGGGGTACAATTTCATCCGGAATCCATTATGACACCGGATGGGAAAACGATGCTCAGAAACTTTATAAAGGAAACCGGAGCGATATAAAGCAGTTGAGGCATATTTATATTCGTTGTTTTGAACGGCTTGACAAAGGAAAGATTATTCTGTAACATGATGGTAACTTCATATAAAATTATTCCTTCCGGATAACCAGGAGGAAAAACCGTTGAAGCGGAGATCAAAACGGATCGTGCACTTACAGAGAGCTGGGATGATGAGAATCCAGCAGAACGCAGCCCGTCAAATGGACCGCTGAGGGCGCAGGGGAAAGGCAACGAGTATACTGCGACGTGAGGCTTACGTCAGTAGCCGGGGATATGTTGGTATCCCGACAAAGAGCAGGAGTCATGTCCTGAAGCAAGGTGGCACCGCGGAATTTGTATCCGTCCTTGACAATGAGTCAGGGGCGGATTTTTTATTTCCTCCCCGGAAAGGAGAAACCGATGGATACGATGCGGCGATGGCCAGTCATCCTTCTTGTGAATTTTGGATATAACCGAAAAAAGTACAGAAAGGATGAATATCATGATCAACGAGGCTATCAAATTGCTGGCAGACAAACAAAATCTTAATTTCCGTCAGGCAGAGGAAAGTGTTTTTGAAATTATGGATGGAAAAGTGAGTGAAATACGGACAGCGGCTTTTCTGACAGCCATGCAGCTTAAAGGAGAAACACCGGAGGAAATTGCAGGTGCGGCGGAGGGTATGCGTGCTCATGCACTGCCCATGACGTATTCTGAACCGCTTCTGGAAATTGTTGGAACCGGCGGCGACGGCTCCAACTCCTTTAATATTTCCACGACTTCTGCGTTTGTTGCGGCGGCAGGGGGCGTAAAGGTGTCTAAGCACGGGAATCGCGCAGCGTCGTCGAAATGCGGCGCGGCGGACGTGCTGGAGGCCCTTGGCTCGAATATTCAGCAGGAGCCCGCGTCAGCGGTCCGCCTTCTGGATACGGTGGGCATGTGCTTCTTCTTTGCTCCCCTGTACCACAGGGCAATGAAGCACGTGGGACCAGTGAGAAAGGAATTGGGCATCCGCACCATTTTCAACATACTGGGCCCTTTGACTAATCCCGCCCGCGCCGCCTATGACTGCATAGGTGTATATGAGGAAGCGCTGGTGGAGCCCATTGCGGATGTGCTGGATCGGCTGGGAATCAAACGGGGTCTTGTGTTTTACGGCATGGACGGCATGGATGAAATCTCTCCGTCGGGAGAAACAAAGGTGTGTGAACTGAACCAGGGGCGTCGGAAAACTTATGTTTTGAGGCCGGAGGATATGGGCCTGGCCCGGGGACGGAAGGAAGACCTGGTCGGCGGAGATGCAGAGGAAAACGCGTTTATCCTGAAAGAGGTCCTTTCTGGCCGCCGTGACGGGATGTATGAGACCAGGCGCAATGCGGTGGTCCTTAATGCGGGGGCCGCGCTCTATGTGAGCGGGCGCACAGAAACCATCGGCCGGGGCGTAGCGTTGGCAGAGTCGCTGATAGACAGCGGCCGTGCCATGGAAACGATGTACCGTTTTGTCAATGCATCAAGGGAGGCCGTATGATTCTTGAAACGTTGGCGGCGGCCTCCCGCCGGCGGGCGGAGACACTGCACCAAAGCGGTGCGGCAGCGGCCCTGCGCGCCAGGACAGAAGGATTTTACACGGATAAGGGCGAGGAATTTCTAAGGCGGCTGAAAAGGCCGGGACTGTCCTTCATTTGCGAGCTGAAAAAGGCGTCTCCTTCCAAAGGTGTCATTGCCAGGCATTTTCCCTATATGGAGATCGCCGGAGAGTACGAAACGGGCGGCGCGGATGCCTTGTCCTGCCTGACGGAACCGGACTATTTTCTGGGGTCCATAGATTATTTGAAAACGGTTTCCGAAAGGGTATCCCTTCCGGTGCTGCGGAAGGATTTTATCACCGATACCTGTCAGGTGGATGAGGCTGCCCTGGCCGGCGCGGCAGCGGTTCTCCTCATTGCAGCGATGCTCACTGACAGGGAGCTGGCGGCGCTCCAGGCGCGGGCCCGGGTTCTGGGGCTGGCGGCGCTCGTGGAGGTTCATGATGAGAATGAAGCAGCGCGGGCTCTGCAGGCCGGGGCGGGCTGCATAGGGATCAATCACAGGAATCTGAAGGATTTTTCCATGGACCTTTCTCTGACAGAACGGCTCCGGCCGCTTATACCGGCAGAGATACCGTGCGTGGCGGAAAGCGGCATGATGGATCAAGCCGTGGTGCGGCGCATGAAGGAATCCGGAGCGGATGCGGTGCTCATTGGAGAAATGCTCATGCGGACCAAAAATCGGGTCAGTGTGCTCAAAACGATGGTGGAAGAAAATCAGAAGGAACGGAGGGCAAGTTAGTATGAACGGACGATTTGGAATATTTGGCGGGCAGTATGTGCCGGAAACGCTGATGAGTGAAATTCTTCGCGTGGAAAAGGCCTACGAGGACAGCAAGAAGGATCCCGCGTTTCTGGAGGAAGTGGAGCGGCTGAACCGGATCTATACAGGACGGCCGTCCCTGCTCTATGAGGCGGAGCACATGTCTGCGGATTTCGGGGTGAAAGTGTACCTCAAGAGGGAGGATTTGAATCATACCGGTGCCCACAAAATCAATAACTGCATCGGCCAGGCCCTGCTCGCACGCCGCATGGGCAAAACGCGGCTCATTGCGGAAACCGGTGCAGGGCAGCATGGTGTGGCGACTGCTACGGTGGCGGCGCTCTTTGGGATGGAATGCGAAATTTTCATGGGGGAAATTGATACGGAACGTCAGGCGCTCAATGTGTACCGCATGCGCCTGCTCGGGGCCAAGGTCAATGTGGTAAAAACAGGATCCCGAGTTCTGAAGGATGCGGTCAATGCGGCCATGCAGGACTGGAGCGCCAACTGCGGAAACACCCATTACCTGATTGGTTCCGCCGTGGGACCGGCGCCTTTCCCCGAGATGGTCCGGGATTTCCAGAGCTGCATAGGTCGGGAGGCAAGGGAGGAAGTCCTCCAGCGGGAGGGACGGCTGCCTGACGCGGTGGTGGCCTGCGTAGGCGGCGGCAGCAACGCTATCGGCACCTTCTATCCCTTTGTCGGGGATGCAAAGGTGCGCCTTATCGGATGTGAAGCGGCGGGAAAAGGGGTTGATACGCCGTACCACGCCGCGACGATGACCTGCGGGCGTGTCGGCGTATTTCATGGAATGAAATCGCTTTTCTGTCAGGATGATGACGGCAACATTGCAGAGGTCTACTCCATTTCAGCCGGCCTGGATTATCCGGGAGTGTGTCCGGAGCACGCGGAGCTTTACGCCTCCGGCCGGGCGGAATACATGGCTGTGACCGATGAGGAAGCGGTGGAAGCGTTTGAATACATGGCCCGGGCAGAGGGCATCATCTGCGCCATTGAGAGTGCTCACGCTGTGGCGGGGGCTCGGCGTATGGCCCGGGAGATGCAGCCCGGGAGTATCATGGTAATTACTGTTTCCGGCCGCGGGGACAAGGATGTGGCGGCCATTGCGCGCTACCGCGGCGAACAGCTGAAAGACTGAGGAGGACGGCATGAGTACGATAAAAAAAGCCTTTGCAAAAGGCAAGGCATTGATCGCGTTCCTTACGGCGGGAGATCCCACCGTGGAGGACAGCGTGCGCTTTGTGAAAGTCATGGAAGAGGCCGGGGTGGATCTGATAGAAATCGGCGTTCCTTTTTCGGATCCCATTGCAGATGGGCCGGTTATTATGGAGGCGGACCTTCGTGCCATGGAGCAGCACATCCATCTGCCCCAAGCCCTGGAGGAGGCGCGCCGGATTCGGGAAGTGAGCGCTATTCCGCTGGTGTTCCTGACCTACTACAATCCGGTCTTTTCCTATGGCGCAGAAGCCTTTTTTGAGGCCTGCGCGGCCATCGGTGTGGATGGCGTGATCATTCCGGACCTTCCCAAGGAGGAACAGGGCGAGGTGCGGCCCCACGCCGACCGGTATGGGGTGGACCTGATTCAGCTGGTGGCGCCCACGTCAAAGGAACGGATCCGCTATATCGCAGAGGATGCCACGGGTTTCGTGTACATTGTGTCTTCTCTTGGTGTGACAGGTATGCGGGATAGTTTCGCGGCGGAACTGGAAGCCGCCGTTTCCGCCGTGCGGGAGGTGACGGATGTTCCCTGCGCGGTGGGATTTGGAATTCATACGCCGGAGCAGGCGCAGCAGGTGGCGGCCATTGCCGACGGCGTGATTACCGGAAGCGCCGTGGTGGATCTCATCGGCCGGTACGGCGCCGGAGCGGACGCAGCCATTGCCTCGTATATCCGTGGTCTGAAAGAAGCGATGAAGGGCAGCGGCTAAACGTTCTTGTAATTTCTGAAAGGAGCATGTATAATCGGTACGTATATGAACTGTATCTCGGTTTTTCGAGCACTCCGACGGATTACTCAGATACAGCCATTGTTTGAACAGGAGGAGAAACATGCTTACTGCAGAACAGAAGAAAGAAATCATTGAACAGTATGCCACACATGAAGGCGACACGGGATCTCCGGAAGTGCAGATTGCCATTCTCACCAAGAGAATTGCTCTGCTCACGGAACATCTGAAGGAACACAAGAAGGACCATCATTCCCGCCGCGGCCTGCTGAAAATGGTCGGCCAGCGCAGAAATATGCTTGACTACCTGCGCCGCACGGACATCAACCGTTACAGAGATCTGGGCGCAAGACTTGGCATTCGCCTGAAATAAGGAAAGGAATACAGCATCCTGGCGGGTGCTGTATTTTTGTTTGGACGCGATGGCATTTACGAAGTATGTGCCTTATGATATGATAAATAATCATCGTTCGTTATTTTTTGTGCAGAGACACGCAGGAGGGAAGGAAATGGCAGACAAAAAAGTAATTGTCGGGGTATTGGGCACAGGACATGTGGGTGCGCATGTGGCTTACGCTCTTGGCATGATGGGCGTGGCAGATGTGGTAAAAATCTGCGACATAAAAGAATCCAAGGTCATCAGTGAGCGGCAGGACCTGATGGATGCGGTGTACTTTATGCCGCATCGCGTGGATTACCAGATTGTAGATTATGCAGGCATGCATGACTGCGATATCATCATTAATGCAGTAGGCGATATTTCCCTCTGTGCCACCGGAAGCCGTGATGATGAGATGCATTACACGGTGAGACAGGTGGCGGATACCATACCGAAGGTCATGGCAGGCGGATTTGACGGCATTTTCATCAATATCACAAATCCCTGCGACGTAATCACTCATGTAATCGCAGAAAAGAGCGGCCTTCCGAAGGGACGTGTCTTTGGAACAGGGACG
Organism: uncultured Dialister sp.; assembly: GCA_964587685.1. Taxonomy (GTDB): domain Bacteria; phylum Bacillota; class Negativicutes; order Veillonellales; family Dialisteraceae; genus UBA1822. The sequence continues at coordinate 9,418 of CAZPLS010000001.1, read as the reverse complement.
CTTCTGGATTCCTCCCGCCTGATCAGCGCTATTGCGCAGCAGACGGGCATTGACCATCATTCGTTCAATGCGTTTATGCTGGGCGAGCATGGAGACCGGCAGATGGTTCCCTGGTCCCTCATCAGCTTCCGGGGCAAGCCCCTTAGCCAGATGGAAAAAGACCCGCGCTTCCAGTTTGATAAGGAAGTGATCCGGAACCAGACCATCAAGGCGGGCTGGGTGACGTACAGCGGCAAATTCTGCACAGAATACGGAATCTGCTCTGCAGCGGTCACGTTGGCGAAGGCCGTCCTTCATGATGAAAAGAAAATTTACCCCTGCAGCTGTCTACTCGATGGCGAATACGGCGAGACGGGAATTTTCTGCGGCGTGCCTGCCATCATTGGGAGAAACGGCGTGGAAGAGGTTATGGAATACGAGCTTCCTGAAGAGGAGCGGGCGGAGTTCAAGGCCTGCTGCGACACGGTTCGCGCTAACATTGCAAAGGCTGGTGCGCTTCTGGAAAACCAGTGAGATACATGGGCTATGGACGAAATTGACGAAGCAAAAATTGAAGAGGCTATCAGGCAGATGCTGAAGGATCCCGTCATGGTGCGCGAGGTGGCAAAGCTTCGTGACAGAGGCATGTCGGAAACGTATGTGCAGAACTGGCTGCGGCAGATGGCCATGCTGAATATCAAAAAATAAGGAAAACAGCAGAGCAGACGAATTGTTGCTCTGCTGTTTTTAATTCCCGAAAAGCATATATGGCAATTCTAACTAAGCATTATCAATACAAAGGAAATTGCAGTATAAAAGGAATAGAAAAAAACTGAAATCAACATAGGCATCAGAAGAAGGAGGAGGAGAATGACGAATTGGTGGGAAGGCGCTTTTTGCGCGGCCTTTTCCGTATTGGCAGTGACTGGCTGCGGAGCTCGGGAAACAGCGCCGACGCAGAGCGTGCCACAGCCGGTGCAGCAGACGGCTGTGGCGGCAGAAACGGATACGCGGGTGATTCGAGTGCGTGACGAAGCCGGTCATAAAGCGCTGTTTGTCCTGAATGACTCCCCGGCGGCGGATTCGCTGTACAGACAGCTTCCCATCACGGTGAAGGTGGAAAATTTCAGCACCAATGAGAAAATCTTTTATCCCGAGGCCCTTGAACTGGGCGACACGCCGCAGCCGGATGGCTCTGTGGGCGCCCTCGCTTACTATGAGCCCTGGGGCAACGTGGTCATGTTCTTTGACCAGTATCGGGTCAATGGAGATCTCTATGCGCTGGGGCAGGTGTCTGACGGACTGGATGATATTCCCCGTATGAGCGGCATGATTACGGTGGAAGCTGTGAAAGAATAAGGAGGAATACTATGAGCAACATACTGGTGGCCTATTTTTCCGCTACGGGTACGACCCGCCGGGCGGCAGAGGCGCTGGCAAAGGCCGTGGGCGCCGACACGTATGAGATTCGTCCGGAGGCGCCCTATACGCAGGCGGATTTGCGGTGGACGGATAAAAAATCCCGCAGCTCAAGAGAAGCGGGCGATGAGGCGGCAAGGCCTGCTTTGGCAGATAAAAAGGCAGACATTGCAGGACACGATGTGATTTTTCTGGGCTTTCCCATCTGGTGGTATACGGCGCCGAAAGTTATCCGCACGTTCCTTGAAAGCTATGATTTTTCCGGGAAAACGGTGGTTCTTTTTGGCACCTCCGGCGGCAGCGGCCTCGGAAATACCCGGAGAGATTTGGCGCCCTGCTGCCCGGGAGCGGTGCTGAAGGATGGAAAAATTCTTCACGGATACGAATCGGCGGCTTCGCTTCAGCAGTGGGCTGAGCATGTTTGAGGGACGGTTATGAACATTCTTGTGCTGGAAGGGAGTGCTCAGCTCTCTGGTTCCTCCCATCTCCTTGCGGCGGAATGCATTCGGGGCGCCCGGGAAGCGGGGCATCGGGTCCGTGTGGTGGAAACGGCCAGGGCGGATATTCACGCCTGCACGGGATGCGTGCACTGCGGCTATGAAGGACCCTGTGTGCAGCACGATGATATGGAGCGCATTCGCCCCATGATTCTTGGGGCAGACATGCTCGTTTTTGTAACGCCCCTTTATTATTATGGCATGTCGGCGCAGCTGAAAATCCTCATTGACCGGTTCTGCGCATTTAACAGCTCCATTCAGAGAAAGCGCATGCAGTCGGCGCTCATTTCCGCCGCATGGAACAGCGACAGCTGGACCTTTGACGCCTTGGCCGCCCATTACCGGACGCTGGTGAAATACCTTTGCCTTCGGGATCGGGGCATGATTCTGGGACGGGGATGCGGCATGCCCTCTGTGACACGCCAGTCCGCATACATGCGTCAGGCCTATGAGTTGGGGCGCCATTTTTAATGGATCAAGCCAAGTGTTGGCACCGGGAGTCTGGCAGAATAAAGCATAGAAAAAGAACCCATGACAGGTCTTCTGTTCGTGGGTTCTTTTCCGGTGTCCTTTATTGGTGAGATATACAAGCCCGACGGCGGTTTGTGGGCGGGCATCACCGCTGGAGCCGCAGCTCAATGAGACGGCTGGGCCGGCCGGAGCGGGACTGGAACTGCTTTCCCACATCGGCCGCCAGATGGTGGTCAATGAGCTTTAACAGGATGCGGTTCATGGTGCGGGGAGTGACTCCGATGAAATCGGAGAGCTCCGCGGAGGTAAAGCGGCGGCGCCCCATATCGCGGCAGGTCCGATAGAGAAGGAAAAGAACGCGGATGCTGATTCCCGTTTCTTTTGCCAAGGGCAGGAATTGTTCCTGAATGGGCTGGATGGGGTCTTTTATGTGAAGACGGTCACTTTGGGCGAGCGGCACGGGGGACGCCAGACCAGGGGCGATGAGGTAGGCTTGGTCGCCTCCGCGGGAGAGGGCGCGGGAAAGGGCTCTCTCTGCATGAAGCTTGGACTCCTCTGCCGACCGGCCCAGGCCGAAACCTATGGACAGAGTGAGGGGAGACAGTGTGCGTACTCTTGTGAGAAGGGGAATCTGGTGGTAGTGATTCGTGGCGTTTTCCAGGAGTGCCCGGGGCGCAAAGAGGAGGTACCCTGCCGGCGGCCGTTCCACGCAGGCCGCCTGAATATCCCGGGCAAACTGCCAGATGGGAGGCGCCGCGGCTGCGCGGGCGGCGGCGACCGCATAGGCACTGTCCGCCGGAAACTGATCCTCCGGGATGGAAAGTTGGAGGGCGGCCACTGCGATTTGGCCGTTTTGGTTTTGGTAAAGCTCATGGGAAAAAATGAGCCGTTCTATGCCTGAACGAATATCCTCAAAGGAGGGCTGAAGGACATAGACAGGAATGTGCTGGTCTTTGAGGATCTTCTGTATGCGGTGAAAGATGGTAATGCAAAAATCCACAGCTCCGCTGCGGTACAGTGACGCCATGGTTTCTGCGTTTTGCAGGAGATGCTCTTCACTGTAGACGATATGGGGAACCAGGTGCACTGTATACTCTGAGGGAGGAATGCCGATTTCATGGAAAGCCAGCTGAAAGATATCCTGCCGGGGCCAGTCAGTGACAATGCGCATTCTCAGGCCAGCCCGGGAAGCGCGAAAAAGGAGACGAAGCAAAGCGGAGGCGGAGCGGGGAACGGCGAGCCACGGCACGGCGGGCGTGATGGATTCGGCTGCAAAGCGGCGGGCCGTTTCGCCCAAAAACATAAAAGCGTCTGCATGGTTCTGCTGTCCGGACAGAAGGCCGGGAATGTCCAGGATGGAGTGGTAGGGAAAGGGGTAAAAGAAGGTGTCCTGAAATTCCCGGGATGTAAATGCCAACACCTCCGGCAGCAGCTCCTCCGGTGCGACAATACCGATTCGCATAGCAATCTCCTTTTTGGACAGAATAAAGGTCTATTTAAGACAAAATATATTCTATATAGTACAGAATAGAATAGTAGAAGTAAAGCAGGCCCCGGCCTGCGGCAAAGCAGCCACAGGAATGGTACGTCATTTTTGTGGCTCCTTGTGTTTATGAAGGGAGGTTTCTCTAATGGGCTGGCTGAAAAAATTTCAAACGGAAAACCGATACTTGGTTTTCTTCTTTCTCTATGTGGGGTTTTGCATCTCCTATATAGACCGTGCCGCCATCGGGCTGGCGCTGCCGTCCGTATCAAAGGATTTTAACCTGGCTGCGACAGAAATGGGAGTCATCATTAGTGTTTTCTTTATCGGCTATTCCATCATGCAGATTCCCGGCGGATGGTTTTCGGACAAATTCGGATCGAAAACGGTGATTTGCGTGGCTATTGCACTCTGGTCGGCGTTCACCTTTACTACGGGTCATGCCCAGACCCTGTCGGGCTTGCTCTTTCTGCGATTCGTATTTGGCCTCTGCGAGGGTCCCTATGCAGGGTCCTGCTTCCGGGCCGTGGCGGAATATTTTCCCCGGGAGGTAAGGGCGAAGTACACGGGATTTGTGCTGTCCTCCAATTACATTGGGAGCGCGCTGGCGCCTGTCATCGTAGTGCCGCTCATTCTCTGGTTCGGATGGCGCGGTATGTTCCAGATTCTCGGGCTGATCGGACTGGTGTATGTGTTCTTCTATGTGGCGCTGGTGAAGCCCAGAAAGCCCATGGAGGAGCAGACTGCTGAAAAAAAGAGCCAGAAGGAATACTTCATTCAGCTGCTGAAAATGCCGCTGGTGTGGAAGCTCATTCTCTGCGCATTCTGCGTGTCCTGCATCAATAAAGGCCTCGATGCGTGGGTGCCCACATACCTCATCACGGAGCGTGGCATTGACCTGAAGGCGGTGGGGTACCTCACGCCAATTCCCTTTATTGCGTCCTTCATTTCCAGCGCCTCCTGCGGGTGGATCATGGATAAATTTTTCGATAAAAAGGAAAAATACCTCATAGCGCTCTCCGGCGCGGGCACGGCCTTTTTCCTCTTTCTCATGTACCAGGCGGAGAGCATTGTAACGGTCGTTATTTTCCAGTGTGGCGTGTACTTCTTTAAATCGACCATCATGGCCCTTACGGTCGGACTGACGCTTAAGGTCATTACCGGTGCCATTGCCGGCTCGGCTTCTGCCCTTGTTAATATGGGCGGACAGGTGGCAGGGTTTTTGTCGCCTGCTTTCATGGGGTACCTTGTCTACGCCTTTGATGGTTCTTTCAGCGCGGTGTTCTACTATCTCATCGCCATGGGAACGCTGTGCGCCGTATTTGCACTCACCATTCGCAAGAGAACGGCGAATCAGTTGCTGTAAATCAGAGAGAACGTGCCCATGATCGGGTACCGGGACGCTTTCATCGAAAGGAGGCTTAATTATGAAAATTAAAAAGGTAACGCTGCGCCGTATGAGTCTGGATTTCAAAGTGCCCTTCCGCACCAGCTTCGGACTGAATACGACGAAGGATTTTTCCGTGATTGAATTGTATGATGACGAAGGAAATGTGGGCCGGGGCACGTGCTCCGCGTTTATGCGTCCCTGGTACAATGAGGAAACCACCATGGGCGCGCTCTTCGTTATCCAGGAATTTCTCATTCCTGCCTTGTTTGACGCGGGAGACATACCCAGTCCGGAGCATTTTTTCAGCGAAACGGAATGGATTCGGAGAAACCGCATGGCCCGCGCCGCTGTGGACTGCGCACTCTGGGAACTGTACGCCAAAGAGGCAGGTCTGCCCGAATATAAAATGCTCGGTGGAGTGAGAAATGAGGTGGAGGCCGGCGTTTCCCTTGGCATTGAGGATACACCGGACAAGCTGCTTCATACGGTGGAAACCTATATGAAGCAGGGCTATCGCCGGGTCAAATGCAAAATCAAGCCGGGCTATGACATCGATTACCTCAGTGCGGTCCGCAGGGAATTTGGGGACATTATGCTCATGGCCGATGCCAATTCAGCGTACACGCTGGCCGATATAGAGCTCTTCAAGGAAATGGATGACCTGCACCTGCTCATGATCGAGCAGCCCCTGGCCTCCGATGATATTGTGGACCACCGCCATCTGCAGGCGGCAATTCATACGCCGATCTGCCTGGATGAGAGCATAGACTCTGTGGATGACGCGCGGCGCGCCATTGAGCTGGGAAGCTGTCAGATTATCAATATTAAGGTGGCCCGCGTAGGCGGTCTCACAGAAGCGCGGCGCATTCAGCAGTATGCGGGCGAACATGGGGTGTACTGCTGGTGCGGTGGCATGGTGGATGACGGCGTGGCGCGGGGCCACAATATGGCGGTGGCGACACTGCCCTATTATCGCTATCCCCACGATATCCCCGGCAGTGACCGGTATTATGCGGATGATATCGTAACGCCGTCCACGTACATTGACAAACGGGCCATGATTCAGCTGCCTGACCTGCCCGGTACAGGCTTTGATCTCAATGAAGAAGTGACGGAAAGACACACCCTGGAGAAATGGGAGTATACGAAATGAAATCTTGGAAAGAAATCTTTCAGGACATTGATGAGGCAAAGCCGGCGATGATGGAGACCTGGCAGTTCCTGGTGAATCGGGACTGCGGGTCAGCCAATAAAGCGGGGGTGGATGCGGTAGGAAGAGATATCCGGTCGTTTCTTCTTCCCCTCGGATTTGCGGTGCGCTTCCACGAATATGAGCAGGCAGGCAACATGCTTGTGGCGGAACGAGGTGACATGACAAAGCCCTTTGTCGTTCTGACCGGACACATGGATACGGTCTTTGCCGACGGTACCGCGGAGGAGCGGCCCTTTGCCGTCAAGGACGGCAGGGTGACCGGGCCGGGGGTGCTCGATATGAAGGGCGGTGTCACGGTTATGCTCTATGCCGTGAAAACCCTTTTGGAGGCAGGATGGGATCGGTATCCTCTGAAAATCATCCTGGCTGGCGATGAAGAGACCGGTCATGGATGGTCAAGGGCCGCTGAGGATTACCGGGAAGAAGCCAAAGGGGCATTCATGGCATTCAATTTTGAGACCGGATTTATCGATAATGGCATTGTTCTGGCGAGAAAGGGCTGTGCGCAGTACCGTTTTGATTTTTACGGCGTAGGCGCGCATGCAGGGAACAACCCGAAAGACGGACGAAGTGCGGTGAAAGAACTGTGCCGCAAGGTACTCGACATGGAGGCGCTCACCAATTATGAGGAAGGCACTACGGTTAATGTGGGCGTGATTTCCGGAGGCAGCGTACCGAATGCCATCCCCGAGCATGCCTGGTGCCGGGTTGACGTGCGCTACCGCACTATGGCAGGGATTGCGCGCGTGGAAAAAGAGCTCCGGGCCATTGCGGAGAAACCTTACGTGGATGGCGTGAGGACAGAATTCGTCCGTGAGGTCAATATGAGTGCCATGGAGTTGCTTCCTTCTTCTGAGAGGCTTTTTGAAAAAGCAGAGAAAATTGCAGAGGAAACGGGACTGCCGAAAATGAAAGCAATTTCTGTGGGGGGCGGCAGTGATTCCGCCCATTTGACAGCAGCCGGCGTTCCCACACTCTGCGCTATGGGCGTAAAAGGGCAGTTCAATCATACGGTGCGGGAATGGGCGGAGGAAAGCTCTCTTACGGAGCGGACAAAGCTGGCCGTCGCCCTTCTGATGAAGCTTTGAGGTGATGCAGGATGGATACAAGAGAAAGGGCTTACCATTGGATAGATGAACACAGGGTGGAGATGCTGGCGCTTTGGAAAGAGATGGTCAGCATCGATTCCGGCATTGGCGTCAAAGAGGGCGGCATGGCTATGGGTAATCTGTGTGCCCGCATTCTTGAGAATCATGGATTTTCCATTCGCCGCGTGTCCTATGAAAAGTGCGGGGATACCATCATTGCGGAGCGGGGAGATATGACAAAGCCTTTTGTCATGCTTATGGGACACATGGACACGGTATTCTTTGCCGATGAGCCGAAGAGACGTCCCTTTGTCATCAAGGACGGTCGGGCCTACGGGCCGGGAGTGTTGGACATGAAGGGCGGCGTGGCCATTCTTCTGTCAGTACTGGATGCCCTCGACGCGGCGGGGGCGGCGGATTTCCCTATAAAAGTACTTCTTGATGCGGATGAAGAACCAGCACACTGCTTTTCCGATGCGCCTGCACTGATTGAAAAGGAAGCGCAGGGAGCGAAATGTGCCTTTAACTTTGAGACGGGCTTTACGGACAACAGCCTGGTGGTGCAGCGCAAGGGATGCTGGCGCTTTTTCATCGAGGTTTTTGGCCGGGGCTGCCACGTGGGCAATGATCCACAGAACGGGCGCAGCGCCATTCTGGAAATGGCCCATAAGATTATCGAAATTGAGAGCCTGTCTGATTTCTCTAAAGGATACAACGTCAATGTGGGAACCATTGAGGGCGGCACGGTGGCAAATGCAGCGCCGGCGTACTGCAAGGTGGAATGTGATTTCCGCTATACCCAACCGGAGGACCTGCCTGTCTTGCGCAGGAAGGTGGAAGAGGTGTGCTCAAGGACCTATGTACCTGACACGGTGACGAAGCTTACGGACCATGTGGGGTTTGCGGTGATGCCTCGGCTGGAAGGCAATATGAAGCTGCTCGCACTGGCGCAGGAGGTAGCGGAGGAAAGCGGATTTCCGCGTCCGGAGGCCCGGCTTTGCGGCGGTGGCAGCGATGCGGCCTACACCACCGCTGCAGGCATCCCCACGCTCTGTGCGGTGGGCGTTGAAGGTGCGCGGAATCATACTGTGGAAGAATGGGCCGATGTGGAAAGCTTCTTCCAGAGAGCCAAGCAGATGGCAGGTATTCTTTTGAAGGTAAAAGAGCGCGCAAGCATCGACTAGTAAGTGAAAGACAAATACAATTTCCTTCGGAAACGGGCATCAGTTCTGTGCGTCCGGAGGAAATTTTGTATTTCCGAACGAATCGGACCGCATGGGCGGGGCCGGGAGATAAAGACGGGCGGTGAGGGGGAAACCGGTTTTCACTGTGCGGTTATGGTATGATAATAGAAAAGGAAAAGGCAGAATGATCATTACACCCTTCAGACCAGAGCACGGGCGGGAATCGGCGCAGCTTTTTCGGGAAACCATCCTTCACATAAACCGCGCGGATTATGGGGAGGAAGCATGCCTCGCCTGGGCAGCGGGCGCGGCCGATACGGACCGTTGGGTCGCCTCCTTTCAGGGCCATCCCGCATTGGCTGCCGTGGAAAAGGGCCGGCTTATCGGATTTGGTGACATATGGGAAACCGGGTACCTGGACCGGCTCTTTGTCCATGCCCGCTGTCAGGGGGGCATTGGATCAGCCCTGCTATGCTCCCTGGAAGCGGCGGTCTCTGTGCCCATTCTCCGGACGGAAGCGTCCCTGACGGCGCGCCTCTTCTTTGAGGTGCAGGGCTGGCATGTGGTGCGGCGGCAGGAGGTGGTGCGCCGCGGGGTGGCGCTGGTCAACTTTGTGATGGAAAAGAAAAGAGGCAGTCAATGAATCTTACGGTGTATTGCGGAGCGAATCCGGGAAATCGCCCCGTATTTAAGC